>JAHIUL010000126.1 GCA_018817195.1 Candidatus Margulisiibacteriota bacterium | reverse complement strand
CCGGTAGTATGGGCGGCGCTATCACTGGGTCAAAAAACAGTATCAATGCTTTTGCCGCATCCCTTGAAGCTGATGGCGCGGATGCCCAATTTGCTGTTGTAAATTATGGCGATAGCGCTATCCACCCAACACCTCCTGGCTGGATTACGTCAGAAGGGATTGATGATGCAGATGCAACACGTGAATGCAGTACAGATTTTGGTAATGCAGCAGCGATCAAGGCTATTTTAGATAACACAATTGCTGATGATGGTAATAATTTCCCAGAAAACCCGCTTGATGCCATTCTTTATGCCTGGAATACTTATACTTGGAGAGCTGAGGCCCAAAAGATATTTATAATCATCACAGACGACGTGGCTCATCAAAATATTCCAGCTGATACTATGTTAGAGAATGTTTGTACAACCAGTGGGGAAGCTATTCTTTCATTGCTTTCTGGACAAGCAGTTGTTTACGCGGTCAGTCCACACTATACTACCAGCCAATATCCATATCTTGATGTCAGGCGCCTGGCTGATGGTTTAGGTGAAGGCAGGGTAACTGCTGAAGCCAATACTGGTGGTAAATGGATTCAGTTTGTATCTGCTGGTTTTGATTTAGCAACTTTAGGTATTGTTGAAACAGTTGTTGAGTCAACATCTTTAAAGCTTAGTTACACATTTACTGCTGGTGTCTGGTACATTTATGTACAGGTTGACACTGATGGCGATGGTGTTTATGACAGTAACATGTTGATCAAGGTTACTGTTGCTGCATCATCCTCAACCTTCGCAACCTTTGGTGTTCCTGCCCAGGTTATGGATGTTGAATTGTTAGAATCTGATGATGGTAAGCTGAGACTAAACGACTAATTTAGCTTAGTTTAATTTGACTTAAGGAAGCCCCCCCGAGTTTTGGGGGGCTTTTCTTTTGAATGACCTCCATGTTATAATTTAAAAACGAAAAGGAGGCTTTACATGCATTTTAATATAGACCACGTCAGAAAAGTTGATCCAGAGATTGCCCAAGCCATTGATAAGGAACTTGACCGCCAGCAAAATGGTTTAGAGATGATTGCTTCAGAAAATTTTACTTCGCGCGCTGTGATGGAGGCTTGCGGCACAGTCCTGACTAACAAATACGCCGAAGGCTATCCTGGCAAACGCTATTACGGCGGCTGCCAGGAGGTTGATGTGGCTGAATCTTTGGCAATCGAACGCGCCAAGAAATTGTTTAACGCTGACCATGCTAATGTCCAGCCTCACTCCGGCTCCCAGGCAAATATTGCGGCTTATTTAGCTTTTATGAAGACTGGAGACCACGTGATGGGGCTTAACCTTTCCCATGGCGGCCACTTAACCCACGGCAGTCCTGTGAATGCTTCGGGGATTTTGTTTAACTTTAGCTCTTATGGTGTTAAACAGGACACTGAAACAATTGATTTTGACGCTCTGCGCAAAGCTGCTAAAGAACATAAACCCAAGATGATTGTTACCGGCGCAACTGCTTATCCCAGGACAATTGAATTTGATAAGTTCAGGGAAATCTGTGATGAAGTAGGGGCGGCCTTAATGGTTGATATTGCTCACATAGCTGGGTTAGTTGCGGTTGGGCTTCACCCATCACCTGTTCCTATGTCAGAGGTTGTTACTTCAACTACTCATAAGACTTTACGTGGCCCCAGAAGCGGGTTAATCCTATGTAAAGAAGCTTATGCTAAACAGGTTAATAAGGCTGTATTTCCTGGCACGCAGGGCGGGCCGCTTGAGCACGTTATTGCGGCCAAGGCAGTGGCGTTTAAAGAGGCCATGACGCCTGAGTTTAAAAAGTATCAGGAACAGATCGTAAAAAATGCTAAAGCCCTGGCAGAAGGGTTATTAAAGAATGGTTTTCGCCTGGTTTCCGGCGGCACAGATAATCATCTGGTTTTAGTTGATCTTCGTCCCAAAAAGATAAACGGTAAGATTGCAGAAAAAGTTTTAGACGAGGTTGGGATTACTGTTAATAAAAACACAATTCCTTTTGATCCGGAAAAACCTTTTGTTGGTTCTGGTATTCGTTTGGGCACGCCAGCAGTTACAACTCGCGGCATGAAAGAAAAAGAGATGAGGGTAATTGCAAATTTAATTTCAATGACACTTTTAAAAGCTAAGACTCAGATAGAAATTAAAAAAGAAGTCCTAAAACTTTGTCGGAAATTTCCAATTAGAGTAAATTAAATATTTAACAAAAAGCGACACGCGAGGTGTCGCTGGT
>JAHIUL010000008.1 GCA_018817195.1 Candidatus Margulisiibacteriota bacterium | reverse complement strand
GTTGCCTAATAGAAAGAGTAAGCTTTTCGATTTTTCCCCAAGGAGTTCTAACCATTACATGTTGGTTCCTCCAGAGGCCTGCTTGTGAGCTTCTGCTGCCTTGAGCCCGAACTAAGGCAAGATTGGTTACTGCTGTAGACATAATTAAATTACCTCCTAAAAAACAATCAGAGATTTATCGCAGCTACAAGTGAAAAATTTCACTATTTTTATAAATAGCAGCTAAAAATTTGTTGCTCTACCGCTTAAATTCGGCTATAATAATATTTCCTCACTAGATCCAAAACCCTTCGCAAGTTTATGGCGAGGGAAACAATAAAAAGGAAGGTAAAATATAAATGGGAGACGTAAATTTGAAGTTGTTAAAGGAAAAATGCGGAGAAGATAATTATATAAAGCTAACTGCCTTAAATAATTCTAATATTCTTGAATTCGTGGCCAAGTATGTTGAAGTTTGTAACCCAGCCTCTGTTTTTGTACGCACAGATTCTCCGGAAGATGTTGAATATATCAGGAATAAGACAATCGAAAACGCCGAAGAGAAAAAACTGGCTATCGCGGGCCACACATATCATTTTGATGGCTATAATGACCAAGCTAGGGATAAGGCAAATACAAAATATCTTCTTCCGCCTGATGTGGAACTTGGTGCGGATATTAGGGCCATTGAAAAAAGTGAAGGGCTTGATGAAATCAATGGCTTGCTGAAGAATATTATGGCAGGCAAAGAAATGTATATTGGTTTCTTTTGTCTGGGTCCGACAAACTCTCCTTTTTCAATCCCTGCAATTCAAATAACAGACTCAAGTTATGTTTCTCATAGTGAAGACCTTCTTATTAGAAGGGGATATGAGATGTTCAAGGAGTTAGGAGAAAAAACAGACTTCTTTAAATTTGTGCACAGTGCTGGAGAGCTTGAAGGCGGTGTGAGTAAAAACATTGATAAACGCAGAGTTTATATTGATTTAAAACGCGATATTGTGTTTAGTGTTAATACCCAGTATGCCGGGAATACGGTTGGTCTCAAGAAGCTAGCGATGCGACTGGCCATTCGCAAGGCTTCTTTTGAAGGCTGGCTTACAGAGCATATGTTTGTTATGGGTGTGCATGGTCCCAAGAATAGGGTTTCTTATTTCTCTGGCTCATTCCCAAGCGCATGTGGGAAAACAGCTACCGCGATGTTGGAAGATGAAACGATTATTGGTGACGACATTGCCTATATAAGAAATATAGATGGGAAAATTAGAGCGGTCAACGTTGAGCGAGGTATGTTTGGTATTATTCGTGATGTAAATGAAAAGGGGGATCCTTTAATTTGGGAGTCACTTAACTCTCCTGGAGAGGTAATTTTTTCTAATATCCTGGTTACGGATGAAGGAAAGCCTTATTGGCTGGGAGATGGCAGAAAGGTGCCTGAAAAGGGTGTGAATTATTCTGGCGATTGGACAATTGGGAAAAAGGATTCCACGGGACAAGAAATAACCCATTCTCATAAAAATGCAAGATATACTGTGCGCTTAAGTGAGTTGAAAAATTGTGATTCCAATCTAGATGATCCCCTGGGAGTGGAATTATCCGGTATTATTTACGGGGGCAGAGATTCAGATACAACCCTGCCGGTTGAGCAATCTTTTGACTGGAACCATGGCATATTGATGAAAGGGGCGACCATTGAATCAGAAACTACAGCCGCCACCCTTGGGAAGGAAGGGGTTAGAAAGTTTAACCTGATGGCCAACATAGACTTTCTGTCTATCCCCATGGGCAGGTATATAAATAATAATTGCGATCTTGGCAATTCCGTTAAAAACCCTCCTCAGATATTTTCTGTAAATTATTTTTTAAAAGACAAAGATGGCAACTATCTAAACGGCATAAAAGACAAACACATCTGGCTTAAGTGGATGGAGCTGCGTATTCATGGAGAAGTTGATGCGATCAAAACTCCCACTGGATATATACCGGAATACAAAGATTTAAAGAGATTATTTAAAGAAGTGCTGAGCAAAGAATACTCTAAAGAGGAATACATAAAGCAATTTACACTAAGGATCCCTGAAAATTTAGCAAAAATTGAAAGAATAACTGAAATTTACAAGAAAAAAGTTCCAGATGCTCCGCATATTTTGTTTGAAACACTTGAGGCGCAGAAGCAAAGATTAGAGGCAGTACAGAAAAAATCAGGGGATTATGTTTCTCCTGAGGCTTTAGCTTAGCTTTTCATTGTAAATCTGTCTGATTTTTTGTATAATCAAGTATTATGAAAATTACTTCACAAAAGCGCGAAGAAAACCGCTTTACTATTGAGGTTGAAGAAGATTATTCAAGCTTTTTAAAGGCGATTGACCAGGCTTTTGCCCAGGCCAGCAAAGAAATCCGCGTCCCAGGTTTCCGCCAGGGTAAAGCACCCCGCGATTTGATTGAAAAAGCAGTTAACAGGGATGTGATTGAAGCGAGGGCAGCCCAGGATTTAATCTCTGATATATATCCCAAAATTGTTGATGAATTAAAGTTTGATCCTGTCGATTACCCCAATGTTGAGATCCTGCAGCAGGAAAAAGACAAGCCATTTAAATTTAGAGTGGCTGTGGATGTCTACCCCGAAGTGAAATTGGGCAAATTTAAAGGCCTTAAGGTTGACAAGAAAAAAGTTGAGGTTGCTGAAGAAGAAGTGTTGAAAGTTTTGGGTAATTTACACGATCGGCTAAGTCAGGCGGGACCTGAAGGGCAATCAGAGAAAAAACCTTTGGACGACGAATTTGCCAAAAAAGTCAGCGGTTTTGGCACTCTGGCTGAATTAAAGCAGGAAATTTCTCAGTCTTTGCTTAAGCAGCGCGAATCTGAAGTTGAAGCAGATGTAAAAAATAAGTTAATTAGTCAGGTTTCTAGTGAGGCTAAGCTAAGCCTCCCTGCCGCCATGATTGACCACGAAATTGACCTGATGCTTGATGAATTAAAGGGTTCCTTGGCTCAAAGTGGTTTAACCCTGGATGGTTATCTTAAAGGCATTAAAAAGGAAATGAAGACCCTGCGCGATGAACTGCGCAAATCAGCTGAAATCAGGGCGCGCGGCAAGCTTGTTTTACGAGCAGTGGCTGAAGAAGAAAAAATTACAGTAAGTGATGACGAGGCGAAAGAAGAATTAAAAGCCATGGCGATTGCTTCCGGCCGGGACCCGAATGAGTTTGAGAAAGAGGTTGATCCTGTTGCACGCAAATTTATAGATGATTATGTGCTGCGCCGCAAGGCCTTGGATTTTATTCTTGAGAAGGCAAGTATTAAATTAGTGGAGAGCAAAAAGGAGGAGAATAAATGAGCGTAAGGAACCAGTTAATTCCCATGGTGGTTGAGCAGTCTCCAAAAGGCGAAAGAGCTTATGACATTTATTCACGCCTGCTGAAAGACAGGATTATTTTTGTTGGCACAGCGATTGACGATGTAGTTGCTAATACGATTATTGCCCAGATGCTTTTCCTGGCAGCGGAAGATGCCAATAAAGACATTAATATGTATATCCATTCTCCAGGCGGGGTAGTAACTGCCGGCATGGCGATTTACGATACCATGCAATATATCAAACCAGCAGTATCTACCATTTGTATTGGCCAGGCAGCCAGCTTAGGAGCTTTGCTGCTGACTTCTGGCACAACCGGCAAGCGCTTTGCTTTGCCTAATGCCCGCATCATGATCCACCAGCCATTGGGTGGGGCCCAGGGGCAGGCTACAGATATTGAAATCCAGACCAAAG
>JAHIUL010000125.1 GCA_018817195.1 Candidatus Margulisiibacteriota bacterium | reverse complement strand
TAGAAGCTGCTGTAACTACTCCTGTTAGCAAGTTAACTGTGTATGTACCGGTTGCTCCAGTGGTAAAGGTAATGGTTGCAGTTGTGGTCCCATCATAAGTAATGGTTCCAGCATATACCGCACTGCCGCCAACTGAAACTGTCCAGTTCACGCTGCCAGTGGGATAACCGCTGCTGTTGAGCGTGAGCGTAACGTAGTCAATAACAATTTGATATGTTTCGCCGGTATAGGTGCTGGTATAGGATATAGGGCCGTCAATTGATTGGCTGCTGGCTGTGTTATAACCATCAAATGTAAGCGGGTCACTCTTGCTCGCCCCGTATTTCATAGTGTAGCTTACAGTTGATATGGTAGTAGTCCAGGTAGTATATGTCTGAAGCTTAGCAATAGTAGAAGAAGTAATGGCCGCTAATCCTGTTAGTGTAGTTACTTCTCCTCCAGCAGTCCACACCTTAAAATAGTATGTTGCTTCATGCGTCACGCCGGATGCGCTGTAACTATTTGTGCTGATCCACCAACCATCGGCTTCATAGGTTGGAGTAGTTGGCGCAGAAGCGCGGGCGGATGAAGCGCTTGTTACGCCGAAAACGCCAAGGAGGCTGTTATCAATTGAAAGGGCCAGCATGGCGGATGAGCCAACGCTGTCGGCTATTGTCGCGGCGGGAATTGACACGGTTGTGCCGCCGCCAGAAGATGTTGTTCCTTGATTACAGCCAGAAACTAAAAACAATCCAAGACCAAGAACCAGAACTAAGTTTAATACTTTTTTCATGTTGTTCCTCCTTTATTAGAATGCCACTCCCGCGTCTACGACGTAGGAAGTGTTCTTTGAGTTCTTGCCGTCAATCATTGTGGCTAATTCAAGAGTTATGAAAGGAATGTTAATTTTGGCGCCCAGAGTTGTTAAAGAAATGTCTGAACTGCTAGCCAAGCCCGCTCTTAAGATTAAGGTGTTTAGCAATAAAGGATATTCAAAGCCAATGTTGGTTACAGAGTAGTCAGTTCCGATGCCGGTACCGGCCAAGTTGGTGCCGCCGCTTACAGAAGTGACATCAGCCGCTACTTTTAACCCGATTCCTGGGATTGTGCCGGCACAGCCGATTGCCAGTGAAGTGGGATAAGTTACGTCTACATCTGCTTCAGCGCTTTCAGTGCCTTTAGTGATTGTTGGCTCCCCTCCTGTAGCGCTACCAGTGTATTTGTCCGTTCTGCTTTTTGGGGAATATTTTACTGTTTGAGATATATCCCTGAGCGCCACGCCAACTGAGAAATCAGTCAGCATGGGAATTTCAACATTACTGCGGGCACCGATGTCAAAGCCATAACCAGAGCCTGTGGCATATATTTGGGTTGCTTCAACAGTTGCGCTTGGAGCAGGCGTGCCGGGGATTAAGAGTCTGCCAAAACCGCTGTTAAGCAGCTTGGCATTGGCGCCAACATCCAGGTTAGCGATTGGAACGCCAGGGATGGTGAAGGTATGGCCGGCTGTTAAAACAATAGCTGTGTTTGCCATAGCTGTAACTGAACCGCCAAGTGAGTTGGCTGGTTTAGATAGATTTGCTGAGATATTGGGGATTAGGACGCTGAGGCCTATGTGGGCAACATTTAAACCCAAAAGCCCGGAAACACTGCCATCAGCGTCGAGATTTGTGCCGTAATTATCAACCATAAATTGAGCGGGATCAGTTACCTCGCCAAAACTGCTGATGATTTGGTCAATACCCTGGCTGGCAGCGCCAAGGGAAAGTAAAAACTCACCTGAAGGTCCCCTCATTAAACCAGCCGGGTTAAAAGCAACCGCGTTTAAGCCAACTGCAGAAGCCACGCCGGTGCCGCCCATGCCTGCTTGGCGCGAGCCAATGTAAACCTGGGCCAGAGACGCAGAAACCAACAGGGACAAGACAAATAAACCAACTAACAATCTTTTCATACCCTTCCTCCTTGGATGGGATCAATTTGTCCTGCTAATATATAGAAAAATTATTGATTTGTCAAGTAAATCGTGCTAAAATGGAAACTCCCATATGCCCAAAAAAGCAAGAAAAAAACGCGGCTTGTTGGCGATAGTATCAGGCCCATCGGGCGTAGGGAAATCTACGGTTGTTAAGCGACTGTTGAAACTTGATAAGAACATAAAATTGTCAATTTCCGCCACCACCAGGCCGCCGCGGCCGGGGGAAACGCACGGGGAACATTACTTTTTTATCAGCCGGGAGGAGTTTGATAAAAAAGTAAAGAAGAATGATTTTTTGGAATGGGCCAAGGTCCACAGTTATTATTACGGCACGCCCATTAGTTCTTTGGAAGGCCAGCTTGATAAAGGGAAAAGCATAGTTTGCGAGGTTGATGTCCAGGGCGCTGCCAGCCTTAAAAAGGTTGTTGAAAGCGGCAAACTTGATACAGCGGTAGTTTTTATTTTCTTAATACCGCCGTCAGTTGACATCTTGGCTTTTCGGTTGAAGAAAAGAAAAACGGAAGACGCAGAAGTGGTCAATTACCGCCTGCGCGCAGCCATTGCAGAGCTCCAGGTAATGGAAAAATACGACTACATTGTGGTCAATGATAAAGTTGATTCAGCGGCTGAAAAGATTAGGGCAATAATAAATGTTGAAAAAGAAAGGACGTTGTTAAATTGAGCGAAATAAACATTGACGAACTAATAACAAAAGCGACCAATAAATTTTTACTGTCAAACGCAGCTGCAGGCAGGGCCAAGCAAATTTCCGATGGGTCTTTGCCTTATGTCAATCATTTTGACCCAAACAGCCCGGTTATTACTGCTTTAAGGGAAATCGCCGCGGGAAAAATTAAAATTAACATCTTGAGCGGCCCTTCAAAGAAGGCCCAAGAAATTATTAGCGAAGAACCTGAGTTTGCCCCTTCTGCTTTAGAGCGCTTGGCCAAAGGTGCTAAGGTTAAAGAGAAGAAAAGAGAAAAGAGCAAGAAGTAAGTTTGCTGGGTTTAAAGTGTTAAAAGCAAAGACAATTATCCTCGGTATTTCCAGCAGTATTGCAGCTTATAAATCCTGTGAAGTAGTTTCTCAGTTGAAAAAACTTGGGGCAGATGTATGGGTTGTGATGACCTCTGATGCGACCAAGCTTGTTTCCCCCTTAACTTTTCGCACGCTTTCCGGCAACCCTGTTATTACCGATCTATATTCCCCGGAATTATCTAGTATGCCGGTCCCTCATATCTCCTTAGCCAAAAGGGCGTCTCTTATTTTAATTGCACCATGTACTGCTAATGTGATTGGTAAATTAGCCAATGGTATTGCTGATGATCCATTAAGTACTATTGTCATATCATCAACTGCCAAAAAAGTAATTGCTCCAGCCATGAATTGTGAAATGTGGCGAAATCCTCTTGTTTTGCAGAATGTAAAAAAATTAAAAGCCCTTAACTTTGACTTCATTGGTCCAGTTGAAGGTAAACTTGCCTGTGGTGATGATGATATTGGCAGGATGGCGGAACCAGCGGAAATAGTTGGGGAAGTAGTTAGTAGTTTAGTAGTGCAGCAAGATTTAAAAGGTAAGCGATTCTTGGTGACTGCTGGTGGAACGCGGGAGGCAATAGATCCTGTCCGTTACATCTCAAACCGCTCATCAGGTAAAATGGGATACGCTTTAGCTCAAGCTGCACGAGAGCGGGGATCTGCTGTAAATTTAATTTCTGCGCCAACAAATCTTGCAGCACCCTTAGATATTAAACCGATTAAAGTTGAATCTGCCGGTAGCATGCTTGAAGCTGTACTTGACTACTATAATAGTGCAGATGCGGTTATTATGGCGGCAGCGGTGGCGGATTATCGGCCGGTTAAGGCTGAGGGGAAGAAACTTAAGAAAAAAGTCATTAGTAAGCAGTATGCAGTAAGCAGTATTGAGCTTGAGGAAACAGATGATATTCTCAAAACAATAGCAAAACAAAAAGGGCGCAAAGATCGAGCGTTAGTTGGTTTTGCCCTGGAAACGGATGATTTAATTGCTAATGCTAAGAAAAAGTTGAAGGAAAAAGATCTTGATTTAATTATTGCCAATGACCCTTCAACGTTCGATGGCAACTTAATTAAATTTTCAATAATTGACAGTCAGGGGAAAGTCAAAAATTATCCAAAACAACCCAAAGACCAGGCCGCGCATGTGATTTTGGATCGGGTTTCCAACTTAATTTGATATACTATATATATGTTCGCTGAAATACTCCTCTCCAAATCAACCAGCAAAACAGATAGGGTTTATCATTATTCTATTCCTGATAACCTCAAGGATAAAATTAAAGTTGGCCATCAAGTTTTAGTTCCCTTTGGTTTTCGCAAGGACATTGGTTATGTTGTCGGCTTTGCAGAACAAGCTGATGTAAAAAAGGTTAAAGATATAATTGAAATAACTTCTGACCAAGCTTTTTTTGATGAAAAAGCAGTTGAGCTGGCAAAATGGATGGCAGATTATTATTGTTCTTTTTTTATTAAGGCGCTCCGCATGGTTATGCCGCCGGGAACTAAAGGGAAAGAAAGCAATAAGCGGAAAGCGGCAGCGAAGCGCGCCTTTAAGCAATCGCAAAACGAAACGCCCCTCGCAACCGCCACCGCACTACCTGGACTAAAACCCACCCAAGAACAAAATAATGCTCTTAAGGTAATCAAATCATCCTTAGACGATGATAAACCTGACAAGATACTGCTATACGGTGTCACTGGTTCAGGTAAAACAGAAGTTTATATGCAGGCGATTGCGCATGTTTTGGAGCAGGGTAAAAGTGCGATAGTTTTGGTGCCGGAAATTTCATTAACACCCCAATTAATCCAGCGATTTGAAGAAAGATTTCAGGACTTAACCGCTTCACTCCACAGTCATATGACAATAAAACAGAGGAGCGATGAGTGGCGGCGGGTTGCCAGTGGCGAGGCTAAAATAGTGTTAGGTGCGCGCTCAGCTGTATTTGCGCCAGTTAAAAACTTAGGCTTAATTGTGATTGATGAAGAATACGAAACTAGTTATAAGCAGGAGCAGAGTCCGCGTTATCACGCTCGTGAAGTGGCTTTTCAATTAGCTAAACTGCATAACGCGGTAGTTGTTTTAGGCTCAGCTACGCCGTCAATTGAAACTTTTTATCATGCTGAAAAGGGTGATTACAAAAAGTTAACTTTGTCCCAACGCATTGATAATCGTCCTTTGCCGCCAGTTGAAATAATTGATATGCGCAAACACAAGCATTCCCTTTTGTCTGAAAAATTGCGAGAAGAGTTGGAGCAAACATTATCTCGCGGTGAGCAAGCCATACTTTTTATTAACCGCCGCGGATTTTTTACTTTTGTCATGTGCCGAGAGTGCGGTTTTACGATCGAATGCCCGCATTGTTCTATTGCTTTAACATATCATACGTCAGATAAAAGGATTCGCTGCAATCGTTGCGGCTATAGTGCTACGCCATCCAGCAGTTGTCCGCGCTGTAACAGTGTTGCTGTAACCTATTTTGGCATTGGTACCCAGCGCATTGAAGATGAGATTGCCAAGTCCTTTCCAAAAGCAAGAGTTTTGCGCTATGACAAGGATTCAGTTGGAAAACGAGGCTCCCATGAAAAATTCTTTACTGCTATTTCTCAGGGAGAAGCTGACATTTTAATTGGTACGCAAATGGTAGCCAAGGGCTTAGATGTTGGCAATGTTACCCTTGTTGGAATAGTTGCTGCTGACACAGCTTTGCATATTCCAGAGTTCCGTTCCACAGAACATACTTTTCAACTGTTAACTCAAGTAGCAGGAAGAACTGGCAGGCATAATTTACCAGGTAAAGTTATTATCCAAACATTTTCACCTGACCATTACGCGATAAAGGCTGCGGCTGAACATGATTACAAAACTTTTTATCAACGAGAAATTAAGGAGCGCCAGGAAGTTGGCTATCCGCCTTTTGCGCAGTTAGTCAGCTTAGTAATTAGTGGTGAAGAGGGCAGGAAAGCCATGAAGCTTGCTGAAGATATTGGTAATTTTTTGAAAAAGCGTTTACCCAATGGAGTTTTAGGGCCGGCTTTAGCCACAATCCAAAAACTACGAGGCCAATGGCGTTTTCGGGTCCTTTTAAAAGGCCAAGATCTTGATCAGTTAAGGAAGGCGGTTGCTGAAACATTATCTAATATTGTTGTGCCGACTGATGTAAGGGTGATTGTTGATGTTGCGCCAATGGGAATGTTGTAGTCGTAACAGCAAAAGCGTTATAATAAAGCTATGAACCGTAATATTGTTAAATTTCCAAATCCAGTCCTTAAAAAAAAGGCTAAGGCAGTTAAAAAAGTAACGCCTAAAATTATCAAATTAATTGATGATATGGTTGAAACAATGCATGCTGCCCCTGGCATAGGTCTAGCTGCGCCTCAAGTTGGTGTTTCCCTGCGCGTGATTGTGGCAGATATCGGGGCAGGAGAAATTGCCATTGTTAACCCGAAGATCGTTAAAAAGTCGGGTAAACAAACTTTTACTGAAGGATGTTTGTCCTTGCCAGGAATCGAAGCACCTATTGAGCGCGCAGAAAAAGTTGCGGTTAAAGGTTTAGATCGTGACGGTAAAAATGTTTGCATTGAGGCCGAAGGATTATTAGCTACTGTTTTACAGCACGAAATCGATCATTTGGATGGATATGTTTTTGTTGATCGAGTTAGTGACCCGAGTTTAATTAAGCACGTAGTTTTTGAAAAAGAAAAAAAAGAAGAGTTAATATGAAAATAATTTTTATGGGCACGCCTCAGGTTGCGGCTGAAACATTAAAAGAATTAATCAAATCAAAACATGAAATTATATGTGTTGTGACCCAGCCGGACCGTCCCAAAGGGCGAGGACAAAAAGTTGTTTTTTCGCCAGTAAAAGAGGTTGCCTTGCAAAACGACCTGCCCCTGGAGCAACCTGAAAAAGTTAAAAACAATAAAGTTTTTGTTTCTTTGTTGAAATCGTTAAATCCTGACATAATTGTTGTTGTTGCCTATGGTATGTTATTGCCAAAGGAAATTTTAGACATCCCAAAATATGGTTGTCTCAATGTCCACGCTTCATTGCTGCCAAAATACCGTGGTGCAGCGCCGGTGCAGTGGGCTTTGCTCAAAGGAGAACAAGAGACAGGGATTACGGTAATGAGGCTTAATGAGCTTTTAGACACTGGAGATATTATTTTTCAAGAAAAAGTTGAGATTGATGACAATGACAATGCAATCACTCTTTTAGATAAGTTATTTGATTTGGGGAAAGGAACTTTGCTTAAGGCATTAGGGCAAATAGAAAATGGCACAGTAAAATATATTAAACAAAATGATAGTCAGGCAACTAATGCGCCCATGATAAAAAAAGAAAGCGGTGAAATTGATTGGACAAAATCAGCCAATGAAATTCATAATAGAATTCGCGCCATGGTGCCCTGGCCAGTGGCGCACACTTTTTATAAAGAAAAATTATTAAAAATCTGGCGCTCGGAAATCCATGTTTTGGGCTTAGAAACAAAAACTAAACAACCAGGAACAATAATTCAGGTTGTTAAAAACTTAGGCTTTGTTGTTGCAACGGGAAATGGAAATTTGCTGGTTTCCGAGGTCCAGCTCGAGGGGAAAAAGCGCATGCCAGCTTATAATTTTGTCAATGGTCACGACGTAAAAATCAACGAAACCCTACCAAATTAAGGGAAAATTCACCCCTTGACACCCCCACATATGGTGTGTTAAATTCTAACGCACCCTAGATATATAAAAATGCTATGAAATGTCCATTTTGTCAAAATTTAGAAGATAAGGTTCTTGAGTCACGCGAAATTGATGACGGCAGGGCAATTCGCCGCCGTCGGGAATGTGCCTCATGTAAAGGCCGTTTTACCTCATATGAACGGGCAGAGGAAAAACCAATTTTAGTTATTAAGCGCGATGGCCGTCGCGAACAGTTTAGCCGCGAAAAAATCAGGGCTGGTTTGCTGCGCGCCTGTGAAAAACGTCCGGTCTCAATTGATACGATTGAAAAAATGGTCAACCAGATTGAGCTGCAGATCCACCGCCAGGATGGACGCGAAGTTTTAAGTTCCAAAGTTGGAGAAATGGTCATGGATATGCTGCCTATGGTTGATAAGATCGCTTATATCCGCTTTGCTTCTGTTTATCGTAAGTTTGAGGATCTTTCAGAGTTTGTTAAAGAAGTTAACGAAATTACAGTAGGAGGATAGGTCAATGAACCCACAAGCCGTAGCCGAAGAAAAGAAAAAACATAAAGCAGCTGATGCCACCGACCTGGCGCTATTTGTCAGGACATCCGGCGAAAATATAGTTGGCTGGGACCAGGAGAAAATTGTTGCCGCCCTTGTCCGCGAAACAAATATTGATCGTGATATAGCTGAAATAATTGGTCGAGAAGTTGAAGAGCAAATAAAACATCTTAATTTAAGGACGGTTACTTCGCCGCTTATCCGCGAACTTGTTGACGTAAAATTATTAGAGCACGGTCTAGAAGAAGCGCGCCGCCGCCATACTCGATTAGGGGTGCCGCTTTATGATGTTAAAAATATTATATTCAATCAGAATAAAGAAAATGCCAATGTGCCCCATGGCCCGGAAGCTACCAACTTAACACTTTCAGAAGGCATTAAAAAAGAATTTGCCCTGCTGCATGTTTTTACGCAGGATATTGCTGATGCCCATATGTGCGGGGATATTCACCTGCATGACCTTGGCTTTATTGACAGGCCTTACTGCAGCGGCCAGTCAGTCGAATATGTAAAAAAATTCGGTTTGGATTTACCCAATGCTTTATCGATGGCCAAGCCGGCTCGCCATGCTGAAGTTCTTCTGGCGCAAATGGTTAAATTTTCCGCAGCTCTCCAGGGTGTGTTTGCCGGAGCAATTGGTTGGGATGCGGTCAATATTTTCTTTGCCCCGTTTTTAGTCGGCATGACTGATAAGGAAATCCACCAGCTGGCCCAGATGATGATTTACGAATACAGCCAGCAGGCAGTAGCGCGCGGCGGCCAGGCTATTTTTTCTGATATCAATCTTTACTGGGAAACCCCTAAACACTTTGAAAATGTACCGGCCATGGGCCCGGGCGGGGAATACACAGGCAAGACTTATGCTGATTATCAGCCGGAAGCGCAAAAGTTTCTTTGGGCCTTGTTTAATGTTTATAAAGAAGGCGACGGTTCCGGCCGCCCGTTTTTCTTTCCCAAACCATTAGTCCATATGACTGAAAAATTCTTTAAGACTCCCGGGCATAAAGAATTCCTGCGGCATATTTCTGAAGTGGCAACAGAGATGGGCAACACTTATTTTGTCTTCGACCGAGGAGAAACAGCCAAAATTTCTGAATGTTGCCGCCTGTCTTTTAAACTTGAGCAGTCGGATTTAGATGACGCCAAAGAACCATGGCGCATGCGTTATTCTGCTTTGCAGAATGTAACTATTAATTTGCCGCGCCTGGCTTTTCGCGCTGAAGGGTCAGACCAGAAACTCTTTGATCTAATGGATAAGGTTTTTGAGCTAATTGCCCAGGCCCATATTCAGAAAAAAGAATTTATTGAGGAGTTGTTAAAAGATGGGACCAGCAGCCCGCTGTCAATGTTAGCCATGAAACGGGACGGGACTTCTTACTTGAGAATGTTTCGAGTAAGTTATCTGGTTGGGATTCTTGGCTTGAATGAATTAGTCCAGTCCCATCTTGGTAAAGAGCTGCACCAGGGCAAGGATGCTGTTAAGTTTGGCCTCAAAGTAATTTCTTTTATGAAGCTAAAGTGTGATGAGCTGACAAAAAAATATGGGATGCATTTTGTGCTGGAACAAACCCCTGCGGAATCAACAGCATATCGTTTTGCCAAGCTTGATTTAGAACATTACCGAGAGAAGGCTGAAAAAGTAATCAAAGGGCACCCTGCTTCAGGGGAACTCTATTACACCAATTCTACTTACTTTAATGTTTCCCATCAGATGAGCCCGATTGACAAGGTAAAGGAGGAAGGGCTCTTTCATCCATTGATTGAGGCAGGGGCCTTAAGTCACGTTTGGCTGGGGGAATCAAAACCGCACCCGGATTCAATTGCTAATTTTGTTATAAAAACATTCCAGAATACTGATAATGCCCAGATTGCGTTTTCACCGGAATTTACTACCTGTAACAGCTGCGGCAAAACAACCCGCGGGTTAAAAGATGCCTGCCCATATTGCCAGTCAAATAATATTGAAGGCATCACCCGCATTACCGGTTATTTCTCAAAGATATCCGGCTGGAACAAGGGCAAGCTTGCTGAGTTAAAGCAGAGGCACAGGACAAAGATTAACTAATGGAAGTCAGCGTAAAAAATAAGCTGGAGATAAATAATCCGGAACAGGAAGCAACTGATCTGTCAGTTTTTGTCCGCACTTCAACTGACGATATTGTTGCCTGGGATAGGGATAAGATTGTTGAGGCTTTGGTTAAAGAAACAGGTTTAAACCCAGAAATTGCTTCAATTATTGCCATTGAAGTTGATAAACAAATCAAGGCCATGTCAGTTAAGAACATCACAGCGCCTTTGGTACGTGAATTAGTTGATGTTAAACTGCTTGAGTATGGCCTTGAGGATGCGCGCAGGAAGCATACTCGTTTAGGCGTCCCGGTTTACGACGTAAAAAAGATCATTTGCCGCAAGAATAAAGAAAATGCTAATACGCCACATTCTCCAGAAGCAACCAACTTAACTTTAGCTGAAAACATTAAAAAAGAATATGCTTTGCTCAATGTCTTTTCCATGCCAGTGGCTGACGCTCACATGCGCGGGGACATCCACCTGCACGACCTGGGTTTTATTGATCGACCGTACTGCAGCGGCCAGTCCATCGAGTATATTAAGAAATTCGGCCTGGATTTGCCGGATGCCCCGATTAGCGGCCGGCCGGCAGAGGATGCAGACGAACTAATTTCTCACATTGTTAAATTTTCAACTGCTTTGCACGGCCATTTTGCTGGAGCCATTGGTTGGGATGCGGTTAATCTTTTTATTGCCCCATACCTGGAAGGTTATAGCTACGGCCATGTTAAAAAATTAGCCAGAAAATTAATCGAAGAGTTTGCCTCGGTTGCTGTATCGCGCGGCGGACAGGGTCTTTTTTCCGACTTAAACATTTATTGGGAAATTCCCAAGCACTTTGAAACAGTTCCGGCAATCGGCCGCGAGGGTAAGCCAACCGGCAAAACCTATTCTGAATATATAAAATTGGCTCAGGATTTTGCTAAAGCAATGTTTGAAGTGTATGGGGAAGGGGATGGCGCAGGCAGGCCTTTTTTCTTTCCCAAGCCACTGGTCCATATGACGGATAAGTTTTTTTCCACCCCCGGGCACGAAGAGTTCTTGAACTTGATTTGCAAGGTAGCGGCTGATAAGGGTAATACTTATTTTGTGTTTGACCGGGGCGAAACAGCCAAGATTTCTGAATGCTGCCGCCTGTCTTTTAAGCTTGAATATTCTGATCTGCAGGATGCCAAAGAGCCATGGCGCATGCGTTATTCGGCCATACAAAACGTTACCGTTAATTTACCCCGGATTGCTTATCTGGCAGAAAAAGACGAACAAAAATTGTTTGACCTGCTGGCAGAGCGCCTGGAACTGGTTGCGCAGGCGCACAAAGAAAAAAGGCACTTTGTTGAGTCCTTGCTAAAAGAAGGCAAGAACGGGCCTTTGTCTCTTTTGGCAACAAATCGGGATGGGGAAAGCTACCTGCGCCTGCGCCGGGTAACCCAATTAGTTGGAATTTTAGGGTTAAACGAAATGGTGCAGTACCATTTGGGCAAGGAGCTGCATGAAGGCCGCGATGCTTTGCGCTTGGGTTTAAAGATTGTTTCTTTTATGAAGCTAAAATGTGAAGAATTGTCAGAAAAACATGATTTGCATTTTGTGCTGGAGCAGACGCCGGCAGAATCAACTGCTTACCGCTTTGCCAAGCTTGATATGGAGCATTTTCCCAAGAAAACTTCCCAGGTAATAAAAGGCGATATCGGCAGCAAAGAAATATATTATACAAACTCAACTTATTTTAATGTTTCCCATGAAATGAGCCCAATTGACAAGGTAAAACAGGAGGGCTTATTTCATCCTTTAATTGATGCCGGCGCTTTAACACATGTTTGGTTAGGCGAGAGCAATCCTAGTGCAGAGTCAATTGCTAATTTTGTAATCAAAACTTTTCGCAATACTGATAATGCTCAAATTGCTTTTTCGCCTGAGTTTACCTCTTGCGCCGAGTGCGGCAAAACCAGCCGCGGTCTGCATGAGCAGTGCCCTTACTGCAGTTCAGGCAATATTGAAGGCATCACCCGCATAACCGGTTATTTTTCGCGGGTGCCTGGCTGGAACAAAGGCAAGATCGCGGAACTAAAACATCGCCACCGTGTGGCAATATAAAATTAGGAGGATTTTGTTATGGCATTGGATGTAAAAGTTTTTGGTAAACCTGGTTGTGAGTTCTGTAAGACCACCGTGAAAAAATTCGAAACATTTTTAGGCCGCTGGAAAATCCAGCCTGAACAGGTTAATTTAACTTTTTTTGATATGGAAACGGTCGATGGATTGGCTGAAGGGGCATTCTATGGTGTTACCAAGATTCCTTCCACTGTAATTGAAAAAGAAGAAGATGTGTTGGGTTTCTGGCACGGCAAAGTGCCGTTGTCAGAGGAATTTAAGAATCATTTTGATGAGTTTATTGCTCAGACCGCCTAAGTCTTAGGCCTGATAAGAATAGCGTTGCTGACCCGCCGCTGGTTATTGCCTACTGGGCTGTTCACAACTTTTCCGTTAATAACCATGGTGCTGGAACTGCCGCCGTCAAGGTTCATGGCTTCAACTGCGCCCAGGGATGACATTAACGCTGCCAGTTCTTCCAGGGTTGCGCCGATGCTGGTTTGTTGGCTGTCTTTCTTGCCTTTTTGGGGGCCGTTGATAGTTACTAAAAGTATTTCATCATCTTTGGTTATGCCAATGGCTGTCCTGGCTGCGCGGCCTCGGGCAATATCTTGCCGAAATTTTTCCGCATGTTTAGAAACATAAATCTTGCCTTTTTTTAGCAGCCTGGGCCCCCCGGCAATCAGGTGCCTGATATTTTGGGGAAAAGTGGAGAAGGGCAGTATTTTAATGCGTGAATTTATGATCGAACCAAGCTTGGCAACATCAAGCAGCGGCTCAACCATCGGCCCGCTAATTGATAAAACATAGCCGTCTTCAGGAATTTCAGAGTTTGCAATGTTAATATTGCTGATGGCAGAATTTTCCACAACTAATTCCACACCCTGGTTATTTGAAGCGGTTTTAGGTCCCCATGAACGGGTATACATAATAATATCGCTGGTTCCCCTAGGTTGATTAATGCCGGTTATTTCAAAGCGGCTGCCGTTTTCAATTGAGAAGTGGCTAGCAACATCAATATTGTCTATATAAGGCTGGTTATTCAGATCCAGAAAAAACGCTGTGCGGTCATAGATAGAAAAAGATACCATCTCCTGATTGACAATTAAGGCTCCAAGCGGCCGGCCGGAATAGGCAAAGTAGGTGCCATTGATCCCGGCTATGCCGTCATTTTCGTCAACAATGTGGCTTACCTTATCAAGGGCAAACCCGCCGCCATTGACCGGCTTGTCTTCTTTCCATGGGGAAAGGAACCCAATTACTGATTCCACAAATGTAGGCGCTGTTTTTTGGGCCAAGGCTGGCTCGATTTCTGCTTTATCTAAATTAATTTTTAAGGCGCAGGCCTCCATTATGCCGCTGCTGGAGCCCTTCCTGGCGCGCAGAAATTCGATGCCGTCAGCAATGGTCCCGCCGGAAACAACATTAAGGAAGTCACGGCCAAAATCAATAACCAGTCGGGGAGGGCCGTTTAAATAAAAAATGTTATATTCAACTTCTTCGCCAAGCGGAATTGTTATTTTTAGGTCTTGTTCCTCTTTTTGGATTTCAAGATACCTTATTATTAGATCGTTTAATTCAACATAATTTTGGATATCCGGGCCTGCCTCAGTTTCTTTAAAGCGAACAACTATTTTTTCCTTTGATTCATCGGTGTCGTAGCTAAAAGCACCGTTTAAATCAAAGACAATGCGAATTTTTTGAGGATAATAAGCAAAGCGGATACGATATAGGGTTGCGGCATTAGCTGCGGGATAGAGGCTAAGCAATAATAAGATTGCGACAAATATTCGTTTTTTCATTAAACCAAAAGTTTATCCTCTTGCGCAAAGTGGTCATACCCAAGCTTTTGCTTGTCCCATTTTGGCATACTTAATGCTATGCCGACCAGCAGGGTGGCCAGCAGCCAGAAGCCGCCAAGAATAACCAAGGCTTTAACATCGTAGCCGCCATAAGGCCGCCTTAATTCTGCTATTAAGTTGGTGACAAAAATAACTAGAAGAATTCCTGGCGTTAAGATGCTGATGGCAAAGTCCCAGAGCCGGTTGAGTCTCCAATCAGAAACTGCATTGATATGGTTGCGCAGAATATGAGCTTTGAGAAACCAGGCAACTACCAGACATTCCAATATTCCGGCAATGACTAAAGCATATTGGTTAATATAATGGTCAACAATATCAAGCCAGTACAGACCTGCGCCTGAGGCAAAAGCTAAACTGCCCAAAAAACCAACACCGCAAAGAAAAGAGACCAGCATTTTTCTGTCAAAGTTAAATTTGTCAGTAATTGCCCGGCTAAAAGCTTCAAT
>JAHIUL010000124.1 GCA_018817195.1 Candidatus Margulisiibacteriota bacterium | reverse complement strand
ATTGGATCAGCTAATTTATATTCTTCCTCAACTCCTTTTAAACCAGCTGACAACATAACGGCTAACTGCAAGTAAGGGTTGCCGGATGGATCAGGACACCTTAGCTCCATCCTGGTAGCAGCTTCTTTACCTGGTTGGTACATAGGCACGCGAACCAAAGCAGAACGATTGCGCCTTGACCAGGCAATGTAAACCGGAGCTTCATATCCTGGAACCAATCGTTTGTAAGAATTTACCCAAGGAGCTAAAACAGAAATCATTTCTGGAGCATGCTTTAAAATACCAGCAATGTATGATTTACCTATCTTTGATAAATGATATTTATCATTGACATCATAAAAAGCATTGCTTTTACCTTTAAATAAAGACTGGTGGCAGTGCATACCAGAACCGTTCTGACCAAAAATTGGCTTTGGCATGAAGGTTGCGTACACACCATTGGCAGCGGCAATTTCCTTAACAGTTAAGCGATAAGTCACCATGTCATCTGCCATCTTTAAGCCATCATCATAGCGCATATCAATTTCGTGCTGTGAAGGAGCGACTTCGTGATGGGAATACTCAACGTGAATACCAAGTTTCTTCAAAGCAAAAATAGTATCACGTCTCAGGTTTGAAGCCATATCAAGCGGAGTTAAATCAAAATAACCGCCAGCATCCAGCACCTCTGTGCCTTTGCTGTCTTTAAAATAAAAATATTCCAGCTCCGGCCCAACGTAGAAATGGTCAAAGCCCATTTTATTCATTTTAGCCAGCTGTCTTTTTAAAACATAGCGCGGATCCCCTTCATACGGCTTATGTCCCCCCGCCCCTGGCTGAAGGATGTCGCAGATCATCCTGGCAACTGCTTTTTGCTCCGGCCTCCACGGCAGGATAGCAAAAGTATTTGGGTCCGGCATGGCAATCATATCGCTTTCTTCAATATCCTGGAATCCAGTGATTGAAGAACCATCAAACCCCATCCCCTGCTCCAGCGCGCCCTCTAACTCTTCTTTACCTATTGAGAAACTCTTTAGAATCCCGTTTAAATCCGTGAACCACAGCCTGATAAACTCAACATCATTATCTTTAACTAATTTTAGAATCTCCTCTTTACTTGGCATTTTATATCTCGACCCCCTTTTTTTGCGGCGATTACGGTGATGGAAACAGTGATAATCTCCGCTATTACTGTAATAGTAGCAACTTTATTACCAGAAAAACTAGGCTTATTTAGTGCCATCTCTACGATTTTGTATAAATCAATGATTTTAAATACAATAATGTAGGCGGCTAAATAGCCTTTGCCCCGCGTTCCTTGGTCCTTAACCTGACCACCTCCTCAATATTTGAAATAAATATCTTGCCGTCACCAATCTTGCCGGTTGAGCAGATATCTTCAATCACTTTTATGGCTTCATCCAGTTTAGTGTCTTCTAAAACCATCTCCAGCTTTATCTTGGGCAGGAATTCCACGGTATATTCACCGACGCGCCATTCCAACTTTACTCCTTTTTGTTTTCCACGGCCGCGGACATCAGTAATCGTCATACCGATAAATCCGCTCTTTTCCAGCGCTTCCCTTAATTCTTCCAGTTTTTCAGTACGGATAATTGCTTCAATTTTTTTCATTTTATAATACCTCGCTTAAATAGTTTCTGCGTGCTGGGAAATATCAAGGCCAACCAGTTCTTCGTTCTCTGTAACACGCAAACCAACAAACAAATCAATCAATGTGGCCATGGCATAGGTCACAACAAAAGCAAAAACAGCAACAATTGCGGCACCAAACAACTGCGTCCAAACCAACCCTGGATTGCCATGGATTAAGCCGTTGCTGCCAGCGGCATTGATTGCCTTGTTGGCAAAGATACCAGTAGCAACCACACCCCAGAAACTGCCCATGCCGTGGCAGGCAAATACGTCAAGTGATTCATCAATCCGCAGCTTCATCCTTAATACTATAATATAGTAGGAAATAACTGAAGCAATAGAGCCAATGGCCAACGCTGCCAGCGGGCTGACAAACCCGGAAGCCGGAGTAATCGCGGCTAAACCTACAACCGCGCCGGTAGCCACACCCAGAACACTGGGCCGGCGGTGCAGCCAACTTAAAATCATCCAAACAAGGGCAGCCGCAGCGCCTGAAATATTTGTAACTACAAAGGCCTGCACTGCTAGCCCGTTTGCTCCAAGGGACGACCCGCCGTTAAAGCCAAACCAGCCGAACCAAAGCAGCACAGCACCCAGAACCACCAGCGGGATATTACTGGGCTCCATATTATCTTTGCCATAACCAAGCCTTTTGCCAATAACCAAAGCAATCGCCAGGGCGGAAAACCCGGCTGTAATATGGACCACCGTACCGCCGGCAAAATCCAGGACGCCCATATTTCTTAACCAGCCGCCAACACCCCAAACCCAATGAGCCACTGGATCATAAACAAAAGTCGCCCACAATCCGGTAAAAATTAAAAACGAAGCGAATTTTATCCGCTCTACAAACGCGCCAACAATTAATGAAGGCGTAATAATGGCAAAAGCTGCCTGGAACATCATAAAACACAAAGCCGGAATAGTCGCGGCATAAGCGACATTAGGCAGCTGCCCTACACCCCTTAACCCCAGCCAGGCCAAACCACCGATCAAGCCTGCTTTGGACGGGCCAAAAGCCAGGGTATAGCCAAACAATATCCACTGGATGCTGATCAGGAACAGGCAGGCAAAACACATCATCAAAGTGGACAGCACGCTTTTTTTTCTGACCATGCCGCCATAAAACAAACCTACCGCCGGGGTCATCAACACAACTAAAGCTGTGGCAATCATAATCCAGGCCGTATCACCGCTGTTGATCATTATTTTCCTCCTTGCATTTTTTTGCCTCAATTTTTCTGAGCATATGGAAAGTCAAACCAAGGGGAATTAAAGAAATTAACATGACAAGCAACTTCATGCGGATATAATAGCAACATTATTACCAGCAAAAACACGGTCGAATCCTACAAATTCGTAGAATTCGACCGGAATCAAACTATTTTATGCAACAATTATGTATAATTATCCAATAGCTTTTCCGTCTGTTTCTCCTGTCCTGATGCGGTAACATTCTTCCAGGAGCACAACAAAAATCTTGCCGTCGCCGATATTGCCGGTGCGCGCGCCTTTCATGATCGCGTCAATGGTTGGTTTGACAAAATTATCATTGACCGCAATATCCAGGCGAACTTTTTTTAATAAATTAACTTCAGATACAACACCGCGGTAAGTTTCTGTAAATCCTTTTTGCTGGCCGCAGCCCACCACATTGGTTACAGTCATCTTATGCACATCCGCCTCAAATAAGGCTTTTTTAACATCCGGCAGTTTTTCCGGCTGGATCATCGCTATAATGAGCTTCATTTTGTTTTCCTCCTTGCCCTACTGCGTTGTAAAAATCTGGAACCCGGAATAAGCTTCGAGCCCGTGCTCGCCAATATCCAAACCGCGCAGTTCTTCTTCGCGAGTTACTCTAAGGCCAATAGTCAAATCAATTAATTTAAATACAACATACATGGCAGCAACCACAAACAAAACAGCGCTTCCAACACCCAACAGCTGAATACTTAATTGAGATAATCCGCCTCCATAAACCAGTCCATTAAAGGACAAGCCCAAAGCTTTTTGGCCAAATATGCCGATGGCCAGCGTGCCCCAAATACCGTTAATGCCGTGTACAGGAAAAGCGCCTACTGGATCATCAACACCCACCTTATCCAGCAAAATTACAGCCAGTACAACAAGCACGCCGGCCGCAGAACCAATAACCAGCGCTGCCCAGGGATCAACAAAAGCGCATGGGGCAGTGATGGCCACCAAACCAGCCAGAGCGCCGTTCATAGCCATGGACAGATCTGGCTTGCCAATTATCTTCCAAACTGTGAGCATGGCAAAGATTCCGCCTAAAGCAGCTGCTAAGTTTGTATTAATCGCCACGCGCGCGATCAAATCACCGTTACCAACACTTAAGGTAGAACCAGGGTTAAAACCAAACCAGCCAAACCATAAGATAAACACGCCTAAAGAAGCCAGCGGGATATTATGGCCGGCAATAGCATTTGGTTTACCATCAGGGCCAAATTTACCAATGCGCGGACCAAGCATCATAGTGCCGACCAAAGCAGCAAAGCCGCCTAAAGCGTGGACAACGGTAGAGCCGGCAAAATCAGCAAAACCTAAAGCTGACAGCCAACCTCCACCCCAGACCCAGTGGCCAACTACAGGATAAACAAAAGCTGAAATTATAAATGAATAAGCCAGGTAAGCCGGAAACCTCATTCTCTCAGCCATACCACCAGCTACGATAGTTGCAGCAGCGCCACAAAAAGCAGCCTGGAATAACCAAAAGGCATAAAGCGGAATATTAGCTCCACTCTGAGCACCAGATAGGAACCACCCTGTTACTCCAGCAAAACCATTCCCCACGCCAAACATGATGGCATAACCAAAAACAAAGAAACCAATCGATGCCATACAAAAATCAAGAAAGTTCTTGGTTAAAATGTTACAAGCATTCTTTGCTCTAATAAAACCAGCCTCAACCATGCCAAAGCCAGCCTGCATAAAAAAGACCAGGAACGCAGCTATCAGCACCCATAAAGTATCTAATCCACGAATAATCTCTGTCATCTTAAGTTCACCTCCATTTTAAATTCACAAAGCCAGCACAACATACGGCGAAATTGTCGGTAGCACCATCATATTAGGATCTGCGCCGCTGGTGGTATCGTAATTAACCAATAATAACAGCACGCCCAAGCTGATGCTATCATTAATTGGCTGCTCCACCGCGTATTGCAAACTAAGTTCGTATGAAGTATCAGCATTAACAGTTGGTTTTTTAGCTAATAAACCAACGCCCCAGTTGCCGCAGAACACGTCGCCGTACAAATTATATGTTGAACCTGAACTGCCTGAACCGCCGCTGGCGCTCAAGTCTACTACCCAGCCTTGAGCCAAGTCAAATCGAAGTCCGCCTCCCAAAACCCCGCCTGGCGTGTATCCAAATAAATACGTCCCTGCCCAGGCTGTGGAAACCATGGCTAACAAAGAAACCGCGATCATCAAACTTGCTATTCTTCTCATCGTAATTCTCCCCTTTCATAAAATTGCAGTCACCCTATTACAAGCAAGGTTATTACCAGATGGCTTCACGAGGGGAAGTTACAATATTGTGGCGAATTAAACAGAAAAATAGACGGATTTGTAGGGGATCATGTTCTTTTACGTTGAAATCTTTTCCCCACAAATAACAGCTCTCTGCTCAAAAGGCCTACTGAGCGGAGGCCTGAAACATCATAAATCAACATGCGTAACCGTACGTGTTCAGCTGCCCTGACTTCTTTGACGTTATACCGTAGAAGAACAGCAAATATAAGCCTGCCCAAAGCAGAAACAATCAGCAGGCCAAAAAAGCTGCTGCCCCACAAAGCCGGCAAATGGCGGTAAAGATAGCCGCCAAGCAGCGCGCCAACACCCAGCCCAATGCCCGCCAAAAAATTATAATAAGCCACACAGCGCTCT
>JAHIUL010000123.1 GCA_018817195.1 Candidatus Margulisiibacteriota bacterium | reverse complement strand
CATCATTTGAGCCAATATCTAAAACACTTTTATCCTTTCTATCTTTAAAAAATCGCGCATCAACTTCCTCCGCAATCCTGCGGAAATGCTCGCTTAATGATTTCGTTATACCTGATAAATAAGTGTGGTCGCCAAACATTGTCTCTTTTGGCACAGTCGTATCTAACTGCACTGTTGAACAATTATGGCAATACATCACATGGAGCGGATAAAAAGGCTCCTTGCCCACCTCTTCTTTTTTCAAAAAATTATTTGCCCAAGGCTGGTTGCCCAGGTCAATGGCTAGTTCTAAATTATTTGAATCACAGACACGGCATTTCATGACTGATTAAACCTAATAGATTTTTCTTCTTCAACCATAAATTCATCATCAAACTGATCAGAATGCCACTCTTTTCTGCAGCGATGCCAGATTAAGCTGCCATAAGGGATAATAAATAAGGCCACTACAAACAGATAAGAGGCAGTAATCCCGATAGCTCCCCATTTGGCGGCTGTTGCTATCACCAAAATAAAGATCATCACGGCTGCAGCTACTGACAACCCCATAAAAGGCTCTTTTTTATGCGCGCGAAGGTAATTACCCTGGGCAAAAGATATTTGCATTAAAATAGTTGCCAGCAAGAAAAACAAAGTTGGCAAAGGCGGCAGAAACCTCAATGATAGCGGGTGACCAATCGTGTAAATTAACGAAACAAAAGCAAATATAACTATTGAGCCTAAACACGCAATCCCAACTGCGGCAGCGCCTGATCTAAAAAGCAATTTATCTAAATCATGATATTCCTTCTTCGCGATCAATATGCCGAATTCCGGCGCCCGGGCAAAGATCCATACCGCGGCAATCAAAGAGAGCGCGTTCACAATACTCCAGGTCATACCCATCTGACCAGCAACTACTGGTCCCTGAAAATAGAATAAAACTGGGGTAAACACGTAAAAACTAAAATAGTTACTTAACCAGCTTACAGCTATTCTCCATTGCATTGGCCAGATATCACTTTTCCAGTCTAATCTTGGCCCGGGAATACGCTTAAAAATAGCTTTAAAATAATTTGAATACTTCTTTATCGGATAGTAAATCGTCCAAAAAAGCGGAAAAAATACAGCTCCCACAGTAGCCCAAAGCGCTCCTCCAAGAGCAATAATAGTCCAGGTAGAAATAGATCTAAAAATAGCTTGGATCAAACGGTAAAAATAAACCTGAGCTACCTGGTTACTGCCTTCCAAAAGAGAAAATGCCGGCAGCAGCCACATACTAATACCGGTAAAAAAACAAAGAGCAAACCATGGAGCTCTCCAATTTATGCCGTGTTGACCAGAACTAGAGAAAAATAAATATCCGGCTAAACTTAATCCTACTATCAATATCAATCCGCCAATAAAATACCAAAGGAAAGAAACTTTAGCTAAACTACGCAATCTTGATATCGCCGATTCGTCACCTATGACATTCCCATTTTCATCAAATCCCAATTTTGCCCATTCGTGGCTGGCAAAGTAAATTATTACGGCACACAATCCCAATTCAACAAATATCTGTAGGGCTAACAAGCTGTTAAAAGTAAAATAATAGCCCTGGAGCTCTGGAGAAAAGAAAAAAGCAACAAGAAAAACTGTTATTACTCCTGCAAAGGCAGCCCAGCCGCGGGTCAAGGCACCAAAGAAAACGGCTTTATTGACTCCAATTGACTTTAATAAATTAACAATTATTTTAATCATGCAAACACGCATTATAAGGTCCACCCCGGGTTATGCGAGAGAACCATCTACTAAGCGCCCCCAGCTGTTTTTTAAGATATTTGCGCCCCTCTCCTCTAGTTGATTTTAATGGCAAAAGCAAAAGATAAACAAAAAAAGCAAATAATACAGCTAAAGATCGTTTTAAAAATGCAGAAAAGACATTATCAACCGAAGATTTAATTGACTGCTTAACTTGATCAATAATTTTAACTGGAACAAAACCAAGTTTCGAAATAGAATCAACTATCTCTACAGCGTAATCATGGAGGCCATAAGACAACAACAAAACAACAAATTTGACTAACTCAACGATTTTTCGCTCATCAGGCAATTGGGACAAACGGTTTTCAAAACTTTTCCGTCTTAAGAAATAAACCGCGTCTGCCCAAATAATCTGGGGAGAGGAATTAACTCCATAGACCAAATTCTTTCTTAACCAGTGTTCACGCTTGAGGATAAATAGCTCGAAGCCGCGCTCACGCAAAAAAGCATCAACATCACCAAACAAGGGAGCCCCCACGTAGCGCTCTAAAAAGCTGACTTCAACCTGGATACCTTTGACCGCATTAAGAGTTGATGTAGCCCCCTTAAGCACGTCCAAATCAGCACCTTCAACATCAAGTTTTATAAAATCGAGCGCTAAACCAGGTTGAGTTAACAAACAATTATCCAAAGTATCAACATCAATTTCAGTTGAGCTTATTATTTTATGAGCCTCAAAATTGGCATAATCATCTAATCTAACCGCATTAAGAGGATACAAAGAAGAAGCATCTGGAAATGGGGTCAAATAAAGTTCTTTTCTGCCTTTTGTGTCACTTAAGGCAATTGGGAAATTAATAGAATTAGATTCTGTCACCGAACCAGCGGAACGTTTATCCGGCTCAAAGCAAACAAATTTAGTAAACTTTTTTATCTGGTACCAGCGCGCGTCTATTCCCCCTGCCGCGCCAATATCAGCGATAACAATATTGTTCTCTGAAATAATTT
>JAHIUL010000122.1 GCA_018817195.1 Candidatus Margulisiibacteriota bacterium | reverse complement strand
TTATCCGGGCTTTGAATAAATTAGCCCAAAGCAAAGAGAAATTTGATATAATCTTCATAGGCGCGCCTTATGATAGCCCGATGCTTGAAAAGGTGCTGTATAAATTGGGCGCTGCCGCGTTTTTGAATGATGCCGGGATAGTTATAGCTGAGCACCGCAAGCAGCAAAAATTGCTTGAAGAATATGGCGGGCTTAAAATGTTCCGTGAAGCAAGATACGGGGAAACAACTCTAAAATTTTATGAAAGTAGCAATATATCCAGGTAGTTTTGACCCGATTACTAACGGGCATGTTGATATAATAAAGCGTGCCAGCGAATTGTTTGATAAAGTAATTGTGGCGGTCATTAGAAATCCAGAGAAAAAAGCCCGATTTTCTTTAGATGAACGCGTGGAAATGCTGCAGCAATCTTTTAGAACAGTAAAATTGGTTGAAGTGGACAGCTTTGACGGCTTGCTGGTTGATTATGCCAAAAAGAAAAAAGCAAATATTATTGTCCGTGGACTTCGGGCAGTATCTGATTTTGACTACGAATTCCAGATGGCTTTGACCAATAGAAAAATGGCGCCAAAAATTGAGACCCTCTTTTTTATGACTGATTATAAATATTCTTATTTGTCTTCAAGTTTTGTCAAACAAATTGCCCGCTTGGGCGGAGATATAAGCGAGCTCGTTCCTTCGGCTGTGGCCAATAAATTGAGCTCAAAGTAATTAGAGATTGAGGAGGTAATAACATGGAAGTTTTAGGTTTATTAGATGTACTTGAATCAAAGATCCTTGATGGGACAAAGATTCCGTTTTCAAAAAGGGTGATTATAGATGAGGAAGATATTTTGTCAATTATTGATAAAGTACGCTTGGTTATCCAGGGCGGAGGAGGATTTGCCAAAGTAGCTATTAGCGCGGTAGCTAATGAGGAGCAAGGAGTAACTATTTCAGCTGCCCAGGCTAAATCAGCTACTATGGTGCGGGAAAATCCCCAGATAAGGACACAGGATGACGCAAAGTCTGTTGAAGTGCTGCAGCAGGCTTATCAAATGGCCAAAGAGATACGTGAAGGAGCTGACCGCTACGCAGATGAAGTGCTGGCAAATATTGAGGCCACAACCACGCGTATTTTAAGATCTATTAAAGCTGGCAGGGAAAGGTTAGGTCAAAAGAATGAAGAGGAATGACGGCAGGTCTGTTAAACAGATTAGACCAGTAAAGATAACGCGTAATTATCTTAAGTATCCAGAAGGCTCGGTCCTTATTGAAATGGGCAACACCAAGATCATTTGTACTGCCTCAGTGGTCGAGGGCGTGCCCAAGCACAAAAAGGGCAGTGATGAAGGCTGGATAACGGCTGAGTACGCGATGCTGCCGCGCGCAACTACTGAGCGTTCCATGCGGGAGCATTTACATGGTAAAACACGCGGCAGGACTCAGGAGATACAGCGATTGATTGGCAGGTCACTGCGGTCAGTAGCCAGTTTGTCAAAATTAGGTGAAAGAACAATTTACATTGATACCGATGTAATTCAAGCTGATGGCGGTACTCGCACAGCTGCAATAACCGGAGCTTTTGTTGCTCTTAGAGATGCGGTTAATCAGCTTATGAAAAGAGGTCTTATCAATGATGACCCAATTAATGAAAATTTAGCTGCTGTTAGCGTTGGCATGGTCAACGGCTCAACCATGGTTGATTTAGCTTATAATGAAGATGTCTCAGCTGAGGTTGATATGAATGTTGTAATGACTGAGGCAGGCCATTTTATTGAAATTCAAGGGACTGCGGAAAGCAGGCCTTTTGGAAAAAATTCGCTGGATGAGATGCTGGCTTTGGCTGCGTCAGGCATCAAAGAGTTAATAAAGAAGCAAAAAGAGGTTTTAAAATAATGAAAGGAATTATTTTAGCTGGCGGTACTGGTTCGCGCCTTTTCCCGCTTACTAAAGTGACGAATAAACATTTATTGCCGGTTGCCAGAAAACCCATGATCTATCATCCGATCAGTAAATTGGTTGAGATTGGGATTGAGGAGATATTAATTGTTACCGGCGTGGATCACATGGGTGATATTGTAAACTTGCTGGGCAGCGGCAAAGAGTTTGGCTGCCGGTTTACTTACAAGGTCCAGGATGAGGCAGGCGGCATTGCCCAGGCATTGGGCTTGGCAGAGAATTTTGCCGCTGATGATCAAATTGCGGTTATTTTAGGAGATAATATATTCGAGGATAACCTAAAACCTTTTGCTGATGAATTTGTTAAACAGAAAAATGGCGCGCGTGTCCTGCTAAAAGAGGTTTCTGACCCTGAGCGTTTTGGCGTGGTTGAAATTAAGGATGGGAAAGTGCTTTCTATTGAAGAAAAGCCAAAGAAGCCCAAGAGCAAATTTGTTGTTACCGGCGTGTATTTTTATGATAATGAGGTTTTTGGTGTTGTTAAATCGCTAAAGCCGTCAGCCAGGGGAGAACTTGAAATTTCTGATGTTAACCGCCATTATATGAAAAACAGCAAGCTTTCTTATGATATTTTAAGCGGTTGGTGGACTGATGCCGGCACATTTGAATCATTGGAAAAGGCCACACTTTTGTCAAAAGGGAAGATTGAGCTGTGAATCTATTAGTAACCGGCGGGGCAGGGTTTATTGGCAGTAATTTTATCCGTTATATTCTTTCCAATTATCCTGATGACCAGGTAATTAATTTTGACAAGCTGACTTATGCTGGAAATCTTGATAATCTAAAAGATCTAGAAGAAAATCCGCGTTATAAATTTTTTAAGGGTGATATTTGTGATGCCATGGCTGTGGAAAAGGCTTTGAGCTTAGTTGATCAGGTTGATACGATAATTAATTTTGCTGCTGAAAGCCATGTTGACCGTTCGATCCTTTCTGCCGGCGACTTTGTCCAAACTGACGTTTACGGGACATATATTCTTTTAGAGGCGGTGAAAAAGCACAAAATTAGCCGCTATATTCATATTTCAACTGACGAGGTATATGGGAGCATTGAAAAAGGGTCTTTTACCGAAGAATCTCCCATAAAACCGAATTCCCCATATTCAGCTTCCAAGGCAGGCGGGGACCTGCAGGTCCGGGCCTATCATAAAACCCACAATTTACCAGTGATTATTACACGGTCTTCCAATAATTACGGCCCATACCATTATCCTGAAAAGATTATTCCTTTGTTTATTACCAATGCTATTCAAGGAAAGAAGCTGCCATTATATGGTGATGGCAAAAATGTGCGCGATTGGCTGTATGTTGAGGATAATTGCGCGGGAATTGATCTGGTGCTGCGCAAGGGTAAGGTGGGGGAAATCTATAATATTGCCGGTGAAAGTGAGCGGGAAAATATTGATATCACCAAGATTATTTTAAAAGAGCTTGGGTTGTCTAAGGATTTGATTGAATTTGTTAAAGACCGCCCGGGTCATGATCGCAGGTATTCAATTGACTGTTCAAAGCTAAAGAAATTAGGCTATAAGCCTAAGGTTTCTTTTGAGCAGGGGATAGGAATGACGGTTAAATGGTTCCAGGAAAATAGGGCGTGGTGGGAGAGGATTAAGGAAAAGCAGAAAGAATATCGGGAATTTCAGGGTAATTGGTATAAAAAGCGCTAAACCCCCTTGACAGCATTTGCCTTACACTATATAATGTTCACAGGTTGAACAATAAATGAACATTAAGTGAACATTAACCATGGTTAATGAAAATGAACTAAAAATTATTGATGAAATTTCCCGCGAAAGCAGCCTCACCCAGCGTGAGTTGTCCCAAAAAACCAATTTATCTTTAGGCGCAGTTAATATTATCCTTAAGCGGCTAGTTAAGCGCGGCGCTATCAAAACCAAGAATCTTAACCCCAAAAAAGTTGAATACATGATCACTCCTATAGGTTTTTCAGAAAAAGCAAAAAAATCCTACAATTATTTTCTCAAGACCGTAAATTTAGTGAAATTTGTAAAGCTGGAAATAGCTAAAATTGTGCTGGAAGAGTTTAACCGCGGGCAGAAGAAATTTGTGATTTTAGGCGATGATGACCTTGTTGACATTATCGAGTTGGCGTTAAAGGGGTTTGATTATGAGAGAGTTGAAAGTATTAACCAGAAAAAGGACAAGAACGTTTTAATCCTCTTAGGGGAAAAAAGGTACCGCACCAATGGTTTTCGGGTAATTAATATTGCTGATCGCCTGAAAGAGGTTTACTGGGGCACAGATTATGACAGGGAGGCTGCTTTAAGATGATTATTTCTAGAACACCAGTGAGATTAAGTTTTTTTGGTGGCGGCACCGATTATCCAGATTATTTTGAGCGCGAAGGTGGGGCTATTCTTGGGACGACC
>JAHIUL010000121.1 GCA_018817195.1 Candidatus Margulisiibacteriota bacterium | reverse complement strand
GCAAAAATCATCCCCCACCGCTACCCCTTTCTCTTAATTGACCGTGTAATTGAGCTGGAAGAAGGCAAGCGTGCGGTCGCAATTAAGAACGTAACCATGAATGAGCCTTTTTTTCAGGGGCACTTCCCCAACCATCCAGTTATGCCCGGGGTATTAATAGTTGAAGCCATTGCCCAGGCAGGCGTAGTTATGGCTTTGACCAGCCTGAACAGTGAAGGCAAGATTGTTTATTTTGCCGGCATTGACAGCGTGCGTTTTCGTAAACCTGTTGTGCCCGGCGACCAGTTGAAAATTGAAGTTGAGGTTTTGTGGGTAAGAGGCGGCCTGGGCAAAATGAAAGGCAAAGCATCGGTCGAAGGCAAGGTCGTAACTGAAGGCGAATTTACCTTCTCCCTGGTTGAAACCGAAGCCCGAGGCGTAAAAATTCATCCAACAGCAACAGTGCACAAATCTGTTGAGTTGGGCAAGAATGTAGAAATTGGGCCGTACACTGTTGTTGGCCCGGAGGTTAAGATCGGCGACGGCACAAAAATCGGTCCGTACTGCAATATTTCGCGCTGGGTAAAAATCGGCAAAGACAACCAAATCCACCAAGGCGTAAGCATTGGCGCGCCGCCACAGGACTACAAATACAAAGGTGAAAAAGGCGAAGTGATTATCGGCGACAAAAACATTATTCGCGAATTCGTTACAATCCACCTGCCCTCCGGCGAAGGCGGCAAAACTGCCATTGGCAACGAAAACTATATAATGGTCCATGCCCATATCCCCCACAATTGCACAATCGGCAATCAAGTAGTTATTGGCGGTTATGTTGGTTTAGCCGGCTATACAGAAATAGACGATCAGGTAATCATTGGCGGCCTGGCGGGCATTCACCAGTTTGTCCGGATCGGCCGGCTCACAATGGTTGGCGCGCAGTCAAAAGTTATACAAGACCTGCCGCCATTTATGCTGGCAGAAGGCAGCCCAGCCCAAATCAGGGGTGTTAACTCAATTGGCCTGCAGCGCAGGGGCATTTCCAACGAAGCTATAACGGAAATTAAAAAGGCCTTTAAAATAATTTATGAATCAGGCAATAATACCGCCAAAGCTGCAGCTGAAATCAAGAAACGCCTGCGGCCGCTGGCAGAAATTGAAGACATTGTTAAGTTCCTAAAAAAAGAAAGCAAGCGCGGCATTAACAAGAAAACAGCCATTGAAGAAGAGGTCGAAGAGTTGATTATTCCAGAGATCCCGGAATTAGGCATATGAAAATAATGCTTTCAGCCGGAGAAGTCTCCGGCGATATTCACGCCACGTATTTGGTCAAAGAGCTTAAAAAGCTTGATCCCAACATCTATTTTTTTGGCCTGGGCTCTGAGCAGCTCTTGGCCGAAGGTGTCGACGTGAAATATGACATAAGCAAGCTGGGCACAGTCGGCATAGCTGAAGCCCTGCCCAATTTAATCCCCATCTATTTAACTTATCGTAAAATGATTGATCTGATGAAAAAAGAAAAGCCTGATCTGCTTCTCCTGGTTGATTCTCAGGGCATTAATATGCCGCTGGCTAAAGCTGCCAAAAAGCTTGGCATTAAAACTGTTTACTATATTGCACCGCAGGAATGGCTGTGGGGAACAGCCAAAGGCATAAAAAAAGTAGCTAAGACCATTGACCATATAATTGCCATTTTTGCAAAAGAGAACGATGCCTACAAAGCAGCTGAAGCTAATGTTTCATATTTCGGTCATCCCCTGCTTGATATTGTTAAACCAACGCTAGATAAAGCTTCGGCCAGAAAGCAGTTTACCGGCAAAACAAACGCACCTGTAATTGCTCTTTGTCCGGGCAGCCGCAGCCAGGAAATTACAGGCTTGCTTCCGATTCTGCTCAAAGCTGGCGAACTGATTAAAAAAGAAATTCCTGAGGCAGAATTTTTAATTCCAGGCGCATCGACCGGTATGATCAAGAAGATTTTTAACTATATTAGCGAGTTTAGGCCCAAGGCAGTAGTTGGCCACACCTACGACATTTTAGGCGCAGCAGACCTGGCTATTTGCGCTTCCGGCACAATTAATCTTGAGGCTTCGATCCTGGGCACACCAAATATCATGGTTTACAAATTATCGCCCCTAACCTATTTTATTGGTAAACATATTTTAAAAATTGGCGAAAAGCTCCCCTTTTACAGCATGCCTAATATTCTCTTGGAACACAAAGCTATCCCCGAACTAGTCATGGGGGAAGCTAATCCAGAAACGATCGCCGCTGAGGCGCTAGCAATCCTCAAAACTCCTTCTCAACAAGAAAAGATGAAAACGGCTTTTAATAAATTAAGGTCAAAACTTGGGGAACCCGGGGTAATTTCTCGCGTGGCTAGGTCAATTATTTCTTAATTTCTTTAGCTAACCGAACCTTTTCCGCGGCAATCAGTTGCTTTAGTTTGGCAATCCTGGCTGGCTCTTTGGCTCCGGCCAGTTTGCCCTCCAAGGTTGTAATATAAGCCTGAATCTTTTTTGCCATTGGCGACATCTCTGGCTCTGCCGGCGCGGCTGGTGCAGCTGGGGCTGGCGTTCTTTCTACAACCGGCGGCTTGGGCTCTGGCCCTGTTGCCATTTCCGGCCCAGCAAACCCGATTGAGAAATAATGCGTGGTGAACTCTGACATTTCCGCGTAGGTGTGATAAGCATAATCAAAAGTAAAGCCTTTGAACTTCGTTCCTAAGCCTAATGCCAAGTTGTAGGCATCTGCTTTTTGATCTATTCCAGCCCTGACAAATAAAGCTTTGGTTGGATTCCATTCAATTCCTAAGTGAAGCAGAAACCCTTCCTGATTCATTTCCGCGTCATAAGCTGTTAACAGGTTCCTTTCCGGATATTTAACTGACAAGCCTCCGATAATTGACATTGGCAGCTCATCTTTGCCCACATTGTTGCCTGGGATAATATTCTTGATTGTAACTGATGAGTTCATTGTCTCGTTGATTGGGATAATCGTTCCTAGATCAACGTCAAACCCGCTGGCACTGCCGCCCTCAAAACTTGCTCCGCCGGAAAATCCCTGGGAAACCAGTTTAAAATTGGCTCCAACCTTAGCATTCCTGTCAGTTAAAAAGTTTATCTTATTTATATAGTTAATTTCCTTAGCTTCATTTGCATAGCTCAAAACAAATGTTGTTGCTCCAAAGTTAGCTGTGTTGCCAGTCACTTCTGGCGTTGACCCTACCAGTATCGCTTCTTTTATGCCGTCTGTTGATGCTCCCACATAACCGATACCAATTACTCCGGCTGGCGCTCTCCATGCTCCGCCCAGCATCATATACGGCACTTCATTGATTAAATTGCCACTCATGGAAATGACGGAGAATTTCT
>JAHIUL010000120.1 GCA_018817195.1 Candidatus Margulisiibacteriota bacterium | reverse complement strand
TTCTTAAAAAGGGCCAGAGAAATTGCAGACAAAATTGGAGCGACCCTGGTTTTTGATGAAGTTTCTTCTAGCTTTCGTTTGCGGGTTGGAGCTTAGTATCAATTGTACGGGTTAAATCCGGATATGGTAGTCATTGGTAAGGCTTTAGGGAACGGTCATCCAATTTCGGCTGTTTTAGGTAAAAAGAGGGTTATGGAGGCCGCCCAGGAAACCTTTATCAGCAGCAGTTATTGGACAGAGCGCGTTGGTTTTGTTGCTGCCTTGGAGACAATTAAACAGTTTGAAGAACTTCGGGTCATAGATTATCTTAAAGAATTAGGGGCTTATTATGATCAGAAGCTGAAACAATTATTTCAGCAGCTTTCATTAAATATTGAAAATATTGGTTGTCTGACTGTTCCTGTTCTGGCTATTAGAGAAGATAATCCTTTAGTTATTAAAACCATCTTCACCCAAGAAATGCTTAAAAGGGGTTATTTGGCTACCAACTTAACTTATCTGTCTTTTGCTCATACGAAAAAGATTATTGATGACTTTTTGGTTGTGGCTCAGGAAGTTTTTAATCGAATCAAAAAAGCCAAAGAAAATGCTCAACTGGCAAGTTTGCTGGATGGAGAAGTCTGCCATGGTGGTTTTGCGAGGTTAACTTAGTAAGATGGAATACAAAATAGGTTTGAAACTGTTTACAGACAATACTTCTGCTATTAGTGTGGCTGAACAATATTATTCTGAAAGGCTCTTTGATTACGTGGAATTGATGGTGCTGCCTGGCGCGGATGAGGAAAATCTTGGACGCTGGCAAAAACTTAAGGTTCCTTATCTTGTTCATGCGCCACATGGGAGCTATGGCTTTAATCTTTCCAACTCAAAATTGCGCAAACAAAATAAAAAAATGTTTAGTGCTGCAAAAAGATACGCTGATAAATTGGAAGCACAATTTATTATTGTTCATCCAGGAATAAATGGGCAAGTTGAAGAAACGGTCCGGCAAATAAAAGCCCTAGGGGATTCAAGGCTAATCATTGAAAATAAGCCGTTTATTTCTTTGCGGCAGAGAAGATGTGTGGGGTATTCTCCGGCAGAAATTGGGTCAATTACCAAAAAGAGCGGGGCTGGTTTTTGTCTTGATGTTGTTCACGCAGTAAAAGCTGCTTATGCCAATGGAGAGGATCATTTTGTTTTTATTAGGCAGTTCCTTGCTCTTAAACCAAAGGTGGTCCATTTATGCGATTGTACCTTGACGGGTTGTTTTGACGAGCATCTTAATTTTGGCATGGGGGAGTTGGCTATTCCTGCGATATTGAGTGCCACTAATAAGGCGGTTCCTAAAGTGTATTTGACTTTGGAAGTTCCGGAAAAGTCATATGCCAGGTTAACGGACTTCAAAAAAGACCGTTTGTTGTTACGAAGATATCTAAAAAGGAAGAGTTTGTGAAGAAAATTGGCATAATTATTCAAGCCAGAATGGGCTCTTCTAGATTGCCAGGAAAAGTATTAAAACAGGTGTCTGGTAAATCTTTGTTAGAGTATTTATTTGACAGATTGGCGCAAGCAAAAAAGTGTAAAACAATAATTTTGGCAACAACCATAAACCCCGAGGACGATAAGTTGTGTGACAAAGCAGAAGCTTATGGGATTCCTGTTTATCGAGGCAGCGAGGATGATGTGCTAGATAGGTATTATCAGGCTGCAAAACAATATAATCTTGATCCTGTTATTCGTATAACAGCAGATTGCCCGCTTATATTGCCTGAGTTAATTGATATGGCTTGCGTAGCATTTTACAATGAAAATATTCCTGATTATTTGGGATTTAAGCTCCCTTATCCTGAAGGATTAGCTGATATTGCTGTCTTTCCCTTTTCGGCACTGGAGAAGGCCTGGAACGAAGCTGAAAAAATGTCGGAAAGAGAGCATGTTACGAAATTTTTAATTAATCGCCCTGATCGATTTAGATTAGTTAGATTGGATGTAAATAGTGTAATTAATGAATTCCGTTATACCATAGATGAGGATTTGGATTATGAGGTTGTCAAACAAATTATCGAGGATTTTCATCCGGCTAATGATTTTAATTTAAAGGATTTGGAAGAATATTCATTAAATCACCCTGAGGTAGTTAATAGAAATAAACACATCATGAGAAACGAAGGTTATTATATTTCCTTGCAAAAGGATGGAAAATTAGGCAGCCGGACATGAATAAAGTTTTTGGAAGATATCTTGAGGAATTTAAAGTTGGTAATGTATACCAACATTGTAATGTCAAAACCATTACAGAAGAAGATAATAATGCATTTTGTTTATTAACGATGAATCATCATCCGGTGCATTTGGACAAGGAATATGCAAAAAACCAGCAACATGGCAAAATCCTGGTGGTTGGGACATATGTGCTTAGTTTGGCTGTTGGACTGTCAGTCCCAGATGTTAGTGGCAAAGCCATTGCTAATTTGGAGTACGAAAAAATTACTCATGATGCCCCTGTTTTCCTTGGGGACACATTACGAGCCGAGAGTGAAATCCTAACCATAAGAGAATCAAAAAACAAACCAGATCGAGGTATTGTTTACATTGAAACACGGGCTTATAACCAGAATAAAATAAAAGTGCTTACTTTGCGCAGGAAAATATTAATACCAAAAAGGAGAAAATAAGATGGCAGTTTTAAATCCAAGGGAGGAACTTGTTTCTTTGCTCAGGGGTTCTTTCTCTTGTCCAATGATAAGTTCTTTGGGCAAAAGAGGTGTTTTGACTTTAATGCTTGAAAAGCCTTTTACAGTAGAAAGCTTCTCGGAAATTGTAGATAAGGATTTGTTTGCGTCAGTCTTAATCTATTTTGTTAGCCTGGGATTACTTAAATCTGCCGGTCAAGTCGATAAAAGCGGTCAACAAACTTATGTGGTGACGGAATTTGGAGATAAAATATTTCGTCGTTATGGCTCCTTTAACTTGTTAAACTCATATGGGGCTTTTCTCTCCAAAATTGATGAAATGCTTTTTGAGCCCTTTAATGAAGAAAAACCAAGGTGTGATAGATTGGAAAACGTTATTGGCAGCGGGCAGACAAATGGCAGGAAATTTTTCCCTAAAGCTTTGGCAATGTTAGAAAAAATGAATTTAGGTTTAATAGCAGATATCGGATGTGGCGATGGAAATTTTCTTTCCAGAGTTATGAATATCTTTCCAGCAGTGAGTGTGATTGCTTCAGATATTTCTAAAACATCAGTTGATTTCACTATGCAAAATTTAAAAAAACTCTTTCCAGAAGCTCAAATTGATTCTGTTCTAACCAATGCAGCGGATGTTGAATCCTGGGCCAGCGTAGTGGCGGAGCATTCCCAGGGGACCCAAGGACAAACAGTTATTTCTATGTGGTATTTGATTCATGAAATTTCCCAGGGCAAAGAAGAAGTCGTCATTGACTTTTTAACTCGTATTCATAAAGCCTGTCCGCAGGCGGGAATTATGATTGGAGAAATAGTAGCTATACCTGAAGATGTACTGGCGACTAATAGGTATGGCAGTATTATGCCTGAGTTTTTGTTTTTTCATGATGTGTCTGGTCAGGGCGTCCTGGGTTGGGATCAATACCAGAGCATCTTAACTAAAATCCCCTATGAACTTGCTGGCGAAAGCTTATTTGACATTGTCAAAGATGGAGATGGCGAGTTACCAACAGGTTTTGTTTGGCATCTAAAGCCAAAAAAAGTAGGTAAGCAATGAAAGAAAAATTAAATAAGGATATTATTTTAAGAAGTGTTTTTTTTGTCCCGGCTCATGTAGATAAGTTTTTTGATAAGGCAGTTGAATCAGATGCGGATGCGTTGGCTTTTGATTTAGAAGACGGAGTCCCTTCAGACACAAAGGAATCTGCCAGGACATCATTAAGCTTGAAATTATCTAAAAAAGCATTGTCGTATCCTGTTTTGGTTAGGGTTAATGCTAGAGAAACCGGCTTATTTGAAAAAGATGTAACAGCCATGATCTTACATTGTGTAAATGGTTTTATCTTTCCAAAGGTCAAGACCGCTCAGGATATAACTTATTTTGCGAATCTCTTATCCGAGCTAGAAGAAAAGAATAAGATAAAAAAGGGAAAATATTTAATTTTCCCTCTTATTGAAACAGCAGAAGCAATTCTTAATGTCCTTGAAATTGCCAAGGCTTCTGAACGGATTGCAGGCTTAATATTTGGTCACGAAGATTTTTTATTGGATCTACAGGCAAGACATGCTGCTGATGCAAATAATTTGTTAGTCCCAAGGATGATGCTTGCTATAGCAGCTCGGGCAGCCGGGATACAGCCAATTGATACTCCTTATCTTCAGCTTAAGGATTTAAAAGGATGTGCTAAATATGTGCGGGAAAGTAGAAAATTGGGCTTTTCAGGTATGTTGGTTTTACATCCAGCGCAAATTGAAGTTGTTAATGATGGATATGCTCCTTCAAAGGAAGAAATCAAACGAGCAGAGAAAATAGTAGCTTTAAGTGAGGAAGCAAAAATGAATAATCGCAGCATTGCTTTTGCGGATGGCAAGTTTATTGCTCCACCAATTTTAAAACAGGCAAGGCTTCTGCTGGATATGGCCCGCAAGATCAATAAAGGAAATAAATGTGAAAAAAAATAATAAGCTAAAACTTGTAATTCTTGGGGCAGGTGGAAATGCGACAGTAATTGCATCTGCGGTAGAAGACATTATAGATGCGGGAGGGGATTATGAGATTTTAGGCTATTTAGATGACATAAAAGAAAAAGGGAAGCTTATTAATAATTATCCAGTCTTAGGAACTGTTCCAGATGCCCCATCTTATCTTAAGGACAAGGACACTATGTTTGTTTACAGCTTGCTTACTGCAAAAAAAGTTAACGAGCGCATTGAAAAGCTTATGAAATTAAATTTGCCGATGGAGAGATTCGCTACTTTGGTTCATCCGCAGGCGACCGTTTCCAGGCATTCTAGCTTAGGGAGGGGGGTAGTTATTATGCCGGGAGTAGTTATTTCACCCAATGTTTCTGTTGGTAATTTTGTTTTGATTTATGCTAATTCTCTAATAGGCCATGATGTTTCAATCGGGGATTATTGCTTTGTTGCTAATTGTGTGAGCGTGGGAAGTACAGTTGCTCTGGGAAAAGGGGCTTATTTAGGCAGCAATTCTTCGATCCGGGAGAAAGTAAACATTGGAGAAAACGCATTGGTTGGGTTAGGGGCGGTGGTGATAAAGGATGTTCCGGACGGAAAGACCGTTGTCGGCAATCCGGCTAAGGTTTTAAGTTAAAATATGAAAAAAAACAGGAAAAAACTTATTAAAATAGGCAGGCGTAAGATTGGTGATAATCAACCGACGTTTATAATTGCCGAAGTCGGAAGTAATCATAACAGGGATTTAAAGCTAGCTAAAAAGATTATTAGAAAAATAAGCAAGACTGGCGCCGACGCGGTTAAGTTCCAGTCATTTAAGGCAGACCTATTGGTTAATAAGAAACATAGGCCAGATGCGTACAAGCTTTTAAAAAACAACGAATTGCCCAGGGAATGGCATAAGCCTTTAAAAAAATATGCCGAGAGATGTGGGTTGATATTCTTATCTACCCCCTTTGATTTTGAGGCAGTAGATTTGCTGAAGAGATTGAATGTGCCTGCTTATAAGATTTCCTCAGGTGACATTACAAATATTCCATTAATCAGGTATATTGCCCGAGTTGGTAAGCCGTTAATAATTTCGGTTGGGGCAGCGGATGACAAAATAATTCAAAATGCTGTTCAAGCAGCCGATGAGGAAGGTAATAATAGAATTGTTCTTTGTCAGTGTGTTGTTAGTTATCCAACTGAATATTCAGATGCTAATGTGAGAGTCTTAGGTTTTCTCAAGCAAAAGTTTGGGACTCTGGTGGGTTATTCCGATCATTCCCGTGAGGATTTAGTCCCAATTTTAGCAATTGCCAAAGGAGCAGTTATTATAGAAAGACATGTAACTCTTAGCCGATCTATGCGAGGACCGGATCATGCATTTGCCTTGGAAATTGGTGAGCTTAAGCAAATGATCAAGAATATCCGTAAAACCGAGAAAATCCTCGGTGAGGAAAAAAAGAAAATATTATCTTCTGAGCTTGGGGCTTTATTTAGGGCGAGAAGAGGAGTTTATCTGGCAAAAAGCCAAAAGAAGGGACATAAAATATCAAGCAAGCATCTATGTTTGTTGCGTCCAGCAAAGGGGGTTTCTCCCAATATGTATGAGGGTCTTTTAGGTAAAAAACTCAATAAGACAATTTCTACCCTCGATCCAATTTATGAAAAGGATATTGTTGGAAGGGTCTCATGAATAATACGTTAGGTCAACCCAACAATATTACCGGATTAGGAGGGCTTGCTGGAAATCGCATTATATTAAGGCGGTTAAGGGTTGTTGATGTTACTCAGAGGTATGTTGATTGGCTAAATGACCCGGAAGTCAATCGTTTTTTATCTGTAAAAGATAAGCATCAAGATATGGATATGGTCAAGAAATATGTTCTCTCTTATGAGGGTGAAAACAACAAACTATTGCTAGGGATATTTGATAATAAAAATAATTTACATATTGGTAATATAACTTTTTCTTCTATCAACCAGGATCATGGAGTTGGAGTGATAGGCATTGCGATCGGCGAAAAGGATTGTTGGGGCAGGGGCTATGCAACTGAAGCTCTTTTGTTAGTGGTCGATTTTGCTTTTGCGAAACTAAAACTGCAAAGGCTTGAGGCAGGGGTGAGCGAAGATAATAGCCCTTCTCAGAAACTTTTTAAAAAAGTTGGTTTTGAAGAATGCGAGCGTGCTAATGGGAAGCTAAAATTTATGATATCGAATTCTGAGGAAAAGAAAAATGCAAGCAAAAAACCTGTTTAATTTAGACAATAAAATCAATTTTAAAATTAGAAGTTTGATCTATTTTCTAAAGCTTTATTATTTACAATATATTGGTATTTTCTGTTTAAATCTTTTTGTGGGTTTTCTTGAGCCATTAAATCTTGCGATATTCTTGCCAATATTCAACGGAATATTTGGTTTGTCGGATTTTGGGGCGGACAATGGATTGATCAACATTTTGAATTCCTTGATAAAAGTCGTGCCGTTTGAAGACAAAATTATCTCTGCCTGTGTTCTTTTGATCCTAATTACTTTTGTCAGGGTCATTTTTGGGCTTTTGAATGATTACCTAATAGCCTTTATGAGTGGGCGTGTTATGTATGATATGCGAAGGCGCATAATAGAAAAATACTTTAATGCTCCTTATCAATATTTTTTGGATAATAAGCAGGGCGATCTGATTTTTAGGGCTAATTTTGCAGCCAGCAAAATCGCCGGCATTTTACTTAGATTGCCTCAGATAACGACAGAAATAATTAAGGCCCTATGTGTACTTGCTCTTTTGTTGTATATAAATCTTTACTTAACTTTAGGAGTGACTGCTTTGGGTTTCATGTATGGTTTTTTTATCCTCTGGTTATCAAAAAAACACATCTATCCTCTTGGAAGAATATCTGCTGATCTATCCAAGAAATTACTCACGATTGTGAGTGAATTTCTCGTTGGAATTAAGCATATTCGTGTTAATAATTCTAAAAATAGATGGGAAAAGATGCATGATTGTACTAACAGGAATTCAAGCAGGGCTTATGCCTTAAGCAATTTTGCGATTTACATTCCTAATAATATTATGCAATTGTTGTCTTATACGGTCATTGGCCTCTCGGTCATATTTTTTAGGCTCTATCTTCCGGATAGGTTTCTTTCGTATTTGCCTATTCTGGCTGTATTTGTAATGGGCTTTCAAAGAATAATGCCGTCCCTTACCCAAGTTGGCAATTTAAGCATGCGTATCGTTGCCGAGTTGCCATTATGTGAACTTGTATATGCTACTCTTAAAGAGGAGGTTGAGGAGAAAAGGCCGGGCAACAAGAAATACAGGGCTTTTAATAAATCGATTTCCTTTGAATCTGTGGCATTTTCTTATAAAGAACGAGGTGCTTTGTTAAAAAAAATAAATAATTTGGAATTTAAGAAAAATCAGGTTACAGCGATTGTTGGCACCTCGGGTTCCGGGAAAACGACTATTATTAATTTGATTTTGGGGCTTTTTTATCCTACTTCTGGCCGAATATTAATAGATGGTGTTGATCTAGGGGAATAC
>JAHIUL010000007.1 GCA_018817195.1 Candidatus Margulisiibacteriota bacterium | reverse complement strand
CAAAACAGTTGGCAGGCATAACGGCATTGCTTTCTACACCCTGGGGCAGAGAAGGGGTATAGGTGCGCATCGGGCAAAGCCCAAGTATGTCGTGAAAATCGATAGGGCAAATAATACTATTATAATTGGGGATGATGTTGATACCTTGAGCAATGAGTTAGTTGCCGTTCAAATATCTTATGTTTCTGGCAAGGCGCCGGATGGACCTTTGAATATTACGGCTAAGATAAGATATAATTCGGCTGAGGCGGAAGCGGTGTTGTATCCAGAGGACAAGGAAAAGGATAAGGACAAGGCCAAGGAGGCCGAGGCTAAGGCAAAGGTTGTATTCAGGAAACCACAGAGGGCTATTACTCCTGGACAGTCCGTAGTGTTTTATAAAGGAGAGGAAGTTATTGGTGGCGGAATTATTAGTTAATAAAATTAAAAGGTTGAAAAAAGAGCACAATGCAGTGATCCTGGTGCACAACTACCAGATAGGGGAAGTGCAGGATATTGCGGATTACTTAGGCGATTCGCTCGGGCTGTCTATTCAAGCCTCAAAGACTAAAGCTGACGTAATTGTTTTTTGCGGGGTTCGCTTCATGGCAGAAACAGCAGCGATTATTTCGCCTAATAAGAAAGTGATTATGCCGGAGATTAAGGCTGGCTGTCCCATGGCGGACATGATAACTGTTGAAAAACTGAGAAACCTCAAACTTCAAAATCCAAAAGCAAAAGTTGTTTGTTATGTTAATTCAAGCGCGGAGATTAAGGCAGAATCTGATGTTTGTTGTACGTCAGCCAATGCTGTTAAGGTTTGTCAGTCTTTAAGAGATACGCGGGAAATTATATTTGTGCCGGATAAGTATCTTGGCCATTATGCTTCAACTAAGGTGCCAGACAAAAAATTCATCTTATGGGAGGGATTTTGCCCAACCCATGCCATGATTTTGCCGGAGCATATCAAAGAGGTAAAAAAGCTGCATCCTAAAGCAAAAGTTATGGTCCATCCAGAGTGTACACCGGAAACAATTGCTTTGGCTGATGAGGTTTTGTCAACTGGTGGTATGCTTAAGTATGCTAAGGAATCAGATGCTAAAGAAATTATTGTTGGCACAGAAATTGGCATGATCTATCCGCTGCAAAAAGAAAATCCAGATAAGCAGTTTTATGCTGCTTCAGATAGGGCAATTTGTCCTAATATGAAGCTGACTAACCTGGAAAAGGTCCTCTGGTCCCTGCAAGACTTAAAAACTGAAGTTAAAGTGCCTCAGGATATTGCTAAAAAGGCAAAAATTGCTATTGAGAAAATGTTAGAGATCGGCAGGCAGGATTGATTCTTAGTGGATTGGGCCCATGGGGCCGGATTCTTTTGGTTTGCTTCCCTTTGATCTTTGCTTACGCAGGCCGCGTTCAACCAACTCGTAGATTTCTTCCATTAAGAATGGTTTTCTTAAGTATTCCAGGGCGCCTAAAGTGATGGCATTGGCGTGGGAAGATTCTGAAGCATAGGCTGTTACAATGACCACTTCAATGTTTGGGTCAACTTCTTTAATTTTCTTTAAAACTTCAATACCATCCATGCCGGGCAGTTTAAAATCAACAAAAGCCATGTCAAACATGTCTTTCTTAAGCGAAGAAATAGCTGCTTCACCGTCTTCAAAGGTGGTTACTTCGTAGTCCTTGATCTTGAGGATCATCTCAAAAGATTCGCGTACACCGCGCTCGTCATCAACAATTAATATTTTAACATTGTCAACCATGGCGTAATTTTAGCATTTGCCCTCTTTTATTGCAAATAGATTTTAGGTGTGTTATCCTAAAATATTGATGCTAGGGCTGGGTAGCTCAGCTGGTTAGAGCAGTCGGCTCATACCCGGCGTGTCGACGGTTCGAATCCGTCCCCAGCCATATAATAATGTATGCGAATTAGCGATAGGATTTTGATTGCAGCGGCGTATCTTTTTGGCATTCCTGCGTTATATATTGTGTTAACTGATGCCAGGAAGAAGAAGTATGTGGGCGGCCATGGCACCCAGGCTTTTTTTACCTGGATTGTCTTTTTTATTATTTTCTTCGGCAATAGATATTTAACTGAACTGGCCTGGAAAACAAATTTACGTTTTAATTTTACCAGGCTGGAAATATTTTTGGTGGCTGTGATGGCTGCTTATGCGGTTTATGCAGCTGTGCGCAGCAGCCTTGGGATAAGGCATGTTAAAAGATAAGATTATTGAAACAGTTAGAGAATATAACCTTTACGAACCAGGGGATCTGGTGCTGGTGGCTGTATCAGGCGGGGCGGATTCAACTGCGCTGCTTTATGCGCTGAGCGCCTGCAAAAAAGAGCTGGGGATTAAACTCCATGTGGCCCACTTAAACCACATGATCCGCAAAAGAGAAGCTGATTTAGACCTGCGCTATGTCCAAAGCTTATGCGATAACCTAAAAGTTCCGCTGACTGTTGAAGCCATGGATGTGCCGTTCTATGCCAAGGAAAATAAGCTGGGCATAGAACTGGCCGCCCGCCAGGTCAGGTATGACTTTTTTGAAAGGGCGGCGAACCATATTGGCGCAAACAAGATCGCGGTGGGCCATACGGCTGATGATAATGTGGAAACCTTCTTGATGCGCCTGCTGCGCGGCTCAGGCATTAAGGGCTTGTGCGGCATCCCGCCCAAACGCGATAAAATAACGCGGCCTTTGATTAAAGTCTGGCGCAAGGAGATAGAAAATTACGTGGGCGCGCTGAAGTTAGTGCCGCGGCGCGATTATACTAATTATGAATCAAAATTTCTGCGCAACCGCGTGCGCATGAAGCTGATCCCCCAGCTTAAACTTTATAATATTAATATCAGGGAAATCATTTTGCAGACAATCCTTTTGTTGACAGAAGATAACCAGTATCTTGACGCTAGGGCAGAAGAAGCTCTGCTTGAAGTGCTTTTTTCAGCTGATGTTGGACAGATCGGCCTCTGGGTCAAAAAACTTAAAACCCTGGATTATTCAATCCAGCGTTTGGTAATCCGCAAGGTGATTGATAAGGTTAAGGGCGACCTGAAGGATTTTTCGTATAAACATATCCATGATATCCTGACCAGCCTTTCCCGCACTGATAAATGGGAAATGCATTTGCCGTCAGGTATTTATGTTTTTGGGAAACACGATAAGTTATTTATCAGTAAAAGGAAGCCGGAAGGCGTCAAGGAAATTTATTTTCGCTATAAAATGAAGGTGCCGGGTGAAGTTCATATAAAAGAAGTGGGCAAGAGGCTGCGCGCCAGTTTGGTGGAGGAATTTAATAAAGACAAGCTTGTTTCTCATGATTCAACCTCAGTGATTGTTGATTATGACAGTGTGGGCCAGGATATTGTTATCAGGAGCAAGGAGGAAGGGGACAGATTTTATCCTTTGGGCATGAAAGGGTCAAAAAAATTGCAGGACTTGTATGTTGACGAAAAAATCCCGGCTAACCAGCGCCCCAACATCCCCATTGTTGAGAGCAACGATAAAATTGTTTGGGTGGGAGGAGTGCGGCTTGATGAACGGGTCAAATTGACAGAATACTCCAAAAAAGCCATCAAGTTAGAATTAGTATGAGCGTCCGAGTCATTCAAATCAAAGATCAGGCAGAAGCCCGTAGTGTTATGTCTGAAATAGGGGTGGGCCCGGCTGGTATTGAACTGATGATGCCCAAAGTAATTACACGCATTATCAGGCTTTGCGGCGTAAAACCAATTCCGGCTAATATTATTAAACAAGAAATGCTGTCTTTTGGCGGCGAAGCAGCCACTGCTTATGGGTCTATTAACCATTCCGTTGAGACAACAGATTTACTTGTCTTTGGCACATTGAAACAATTAAACCAATTAATAGAAAAGTTAAAAATCCACCAGTTTGGTTTGCCTGAAATTGCTGAGGAAATAAAACTTGTTTTGTTAAATCATGAATTAGCACCAAAAGCATTTAAGCTTAGTAATAAGACTTTTAATTTTGGCCAGCGCACTTATATCATGGGCATCCTTAATGTGACGCCAGATTCTTTTTCTGACGGCGGAAAATTTAATGATGCTGACAGCGCTGTTGCTTGCGCAAAACAAATGATAGCAAGCGGTGCTGATATTATTGATGTTGGCGGCGAATCAAGTCGGCCCGGGGCAAAGCCTGTTTCCGTTGAGGAAGAGAAACAAAGGGTAATTCCTGTTGTTAGAGCATTGGTAAAACAAACTGATGCTGTCATTTCAATTGATACTACCAAGGCAGAGGTGGCCAGGGCTGCGCTGGCGGTTGGGGCGCACATGGTCAATGATATTTCTGGTTTGCGTTTTGATCCAGAGATGGCTTCGGTTGTGGCTGAGTATAAAGCGGCGCTTTGCATCATGCATATCCAGGGCAACCCAGGGAATATGCAGAAAAACCCGGAGTATTCTGACCTGATGGGCGAGATAAGGGATTACCTGTCGCAGGGGCTTGAAATTGCCCAAAAGGCTGGTATACTATCTGAGAAAATAATTGTTGATCCTGGCATTGGTTTTGGAAAAACAGTTGAGCAGAATTTAGAAATTTTGCAGAGATTAGCAGAATTCAAAGGCCTGGGGCGACCGATCTTAATTGGCACTTCCCGCAAATCATTTATCGGTAAAACATTGGATTTACCAATTGATCAAATGCTGGAAGGAACTGCTGCCACAATTGCTGTTGCAATTTCTAATGGGGCTGATATTATACGTGTCCATGATGTGGCGGAAATGACCCGCGTTGCCAGGATGACAGACTCAATTTTGAGGAGGAAGAAAGATGGCTAAGAAGAAGAAGGTTGCCAAGAAAAAGCCCGTTAAAAAAGGTAAGAAAGCCAGACGTTTAAAGTCAAAAGCCAGAGGTAAGGCTGCGGTTTACCTGGGTTTGGGCTCAAATGTCGGCGACCGAGAAGAATATATTGAACAGGCAGTTTTTCTGTTGGAAAAAAATCCCAAATTGGATGTATTGAAGCGCTCCAGTAACTTTGAAACTGAGGCAGAGGGTGAGCGCAACCAGCCGCCTTTTATCAATGCTGTGGTTATGGTCAAAACAAAGCTCCCACCTTACGAATTGCTTGATCTTTGCCAGGAGATTGAGGCAACGCTGGGCAGGGAGAGGGAGATTGAGTGGGGGCCGCGCACCATTGATATTGACATCCTGCTTTATGAAGGTGAAATAATTTCAGATGATAAGCTGCAGCTGCCGCATCCTTTGATGCACGAAAGGCTTTTTGTTCTGCGGCCTTTGCGCGAAATTGCCCCGCATTTGATCCATCCGGTGCTGGAAAAAACCATTGACTCGCTTTATGACGAGAAGAAAGTTGAGCTGGGTGAAAAGTATGATGATGATTTGCCCGGGTTTAAAGAGATAAAAGGGGGTTCGTCTGACGACTACGAAAAATGGTAACGGAGATTATCTCAGGGAGTGCGGAAGAAACAGTTGAGCTTGGTAAGAAGATCGGGGAATCTCTGAGGCCTAATGATATTGTTTGTTTGACTGGGGATTTAGGAGCAGGAAAAACTACTTTGATCCAGGGGATAGCTGAGGGGCTAGGTGTTAAAGATTACGTTACTTCACCGACTTTTATTCTCATCAATGAATACCAGGGAAATCTGCCTCTTTTTCACGTAGACCTTTACCGCTTAAATGATGTTTCAGAGGTTGAAGATTTAGGCATTGAGGAATATTTTACTCGTGATGGGGTTTGTGTAATTGAGTGGGCGGAAAAATTAGAAGGATTAAAGCCTAAATACTTCCATGAGATTAAGATTGAAGTCTTGTCTGAAAATGAAAGGAAGCTATGCGTATCCTCGGAATTAGCAGCGCGACTAAAGTAATAAGCATTGGCTTATTGGATGAAGATAAAGTCCTAATTGAAACAACAGTTTCAGACATCCGAGCCGAGAAAATCTTATTTTATGTCAACGAAGCCGGGATTAAGCCGGAAGAAATTGAGGCAGTAGCTGTGGCAATTGGTCCAGGGTCGTATGTCGGCCTGCGGGGCGGCTTAGCTACGGCAAAATCTTTGGCGCAAACCTTGGACATTCCTCTAGTTGCAGTTTCTACCCTTGAAGCCATTGCTTATAACCTGGCGGATATTGAAGGGACAATGGCGGTTATTCTTGACGCAAAATCTGATGAGTATAACATTGCTTTATTTGGGGCGCATAAGGGAAAATTGAAGCGTTTGACAGAGGATATGGTCTTGAGATTTGATAAGGTGAGAGACAGCTTATCAAGGATATCAGGGGATATCTGGGTTGTGGGGAATATCAAAGGGATCAAGGGCATCGAGGCAGGAAATTTT
>JAHIUL010000119.1 GCA_018817195.1 Candidatus Margulisiibacteriota bacterium | reverse complement strand
GCAAAAAGTGATTTATCCAACAACTAACAGCGGTTATGGCATAGGCGCCAAGGATAGTTTGTGTACTGAAGACTCTCCTTTGTGTCCAATTTCTGATTACGGCAGGGCAAAAGTTGATGTGGAAAAAGCTTTGCTTGATCGCGGCAATGCCGTTACTTTTCGTTTAGCAACTGTTTTTGGCGTAAGCCCCAGAATGAGGCTTGATTTGTTGGTCAATGACTTTACCTATCGTGCCTGGCGCGACCGCTTTATTGTTCTTTTTGAAGATCATTTCAGAAGAAATTATATCCATATCAGGGATGTGGCTAAGGCATTTTTATTTGGTTTAGATAATTATGAAAAAATGAAAGGCCAGCCGTATAATGTTGGTTTGAGCAGCGCCAATCTTACTAAGCGCCAATTGTGTGAAAAAATCAAAGAGCATGTGCCTCAGTTTTATTTTCATTCCGCGCCTATTGGGGAAGACCCGGACAAGCGTGATTATCTAGTCAGCAATGAGAAATTAGAGTCTTTGGGCTGGCAGCCGGATTATTCCCTGGATGACGGTATTAAAGAGCTATTAAAATCATTTCAAATTATCAGGCCAAATAAGTGCGCTAATGTTTAAGGCAATTGTAACTGGCGGAGCAGGGTTTATTGGCAGTCATTTATGCGAAGCTTTGCTAAATAAAGGTTTCCAAGTGGTGGCAATTGATAATCTTTCTACGGGCAGGGAGCAGAATCTTGCTTCTTTTTCCGGCAGTCCTAATTTCCAACTAGTTATCAGCGACATTAATGACCGTGAAGTGATCAAGGATTATTTTAGGGACGCTGATTATGTTTTTCACCTGGCAGCTTTAGCAGATATTGTGCCTTCAATTATTAACCCAACTGGTTACCATCATTCCAATGTTGACGGCACAATGAATGTTTTAGAAGTTGTGCGCGAAGTTTGCCCAAAGCTCAAGAAATTTGTTTATACGGCCTCTTCCTCTTGTTACGGCATCCCGGATAAATATCCAACACCTGAAACAGCAGAGATCAAGCCAGAATACCCATATGCTTTGACCAAAAACTTGGGCGAACAAATAGCTTTTCACTGGGCTAATATTTATAAACTGCCTGTTAATTCCCTACGTTTATTTAATGTTTATGGCCCTCGTTCTAGAACTTCCGGCACATACGGCGCTGTGTTTGGTGTTTTCCTGGCGCAAAAACTGGCCAACAAGCCCTATACAGTAGTTGGGGATGGTAAACAAACGCGCGACTTTACTTTTGTAACTGATATTGTTTCAGCCTTTATCGCTGCAGCTGAAACCGAAGTTACTGGAGAATTCTTTAATGTTGGCAGTGGTAATACTTACAGCGTTAACAAGTTAGTTGAACTTTTAGGCGGAAAAGTGACTTATATTCCAAAGCGGCCGGGAGAGCCGGATCAAACCTTTGCGGATATATCAAAAATTAAAAGCAGTTTAGGCTGGAAGCCAAAAGTTAATTTTGAGCAGGGAGTTAAGATTTTATTAGATAACATTGATTATTGGCGCCAGGCGCCGGTCTGGACGCCGGATTCAATTAAAGAGGCAACCAGGGATTGGTTTGCTTATCTTGGGAAGTAGGAGATAAATCATGGATCATTATGAAAAAATTAAAACCATTGATGAATTAAGTCAAATAGTTTCAGAATTAAAAAAAGAAAATAAAAAAGTAGTCCACTGCCATGGGGTATTTGATCTAATCCATCCTGGCCACATAAGGCATTTGTCCGCTGCCAAAAAAGAGGGCGATGTGCTTATTGTTACAATTACCGCGGACCAACAGGTAAAGCGTGGTCCTGGCAGGCCGATTTTTAACGAGAGCTTAAGGGCTGAGACCCTGGCTGCATTGGGCACGGTCAATTATGTAGCGATTGATAATAATCCTACTGCAGTTGAAACGATTAAAACAATTAAGCCGGATGTTTATGTTAAGGGCCAGGAATATGAAAAAAAAGATAAGGATATTACTGGAAAGATTTACGATGAAGAAGAGGCTGTTACTTCTGTTGGCGGCAGGCTGGCCTTTACTTATGATATCACTTTCAGTTCCTCAAAATTAATCAATGACCATCTGGATGTTTACCCGCCTGAGACCAGACAGTATCTTAAAGAAATTGCTGAAAAATATCCTGTTGATAAGATTGTTGAATATCTTGAGCAGGGCAAAAAATTAAAAACATTGGTGAT
>JAHIUL010000006.1 GCA_018817195.1 Candidatus Margulisiibacteriota bacterium | reverse complement strand
TATTTTGGGAGCGGCGGCTTCTGGTTTTTTTGCAATCTCTTTTTTAGGAGCTTCCTTTTTGGGCGCTTCAGTATCCTTTAAAACACATTGCTTGTTTTCCAGATCATAAAAGCCGTTTCCAATTGGTATCAATCCATACATCTCTTAGCTCCTTTCTGTTTGAGGGGGCTGATTCTCACTGACGGTTTTTGGCGTGTTTCCTATTGCTTTTGCTTTGATCGCTTCATAAAATGAGTAAAGCGGATATACATAGAACGGTGAATATTGCCCAACTAGGCAACCGCCTACAATGGTAGCTAAAATAGAATTCGTGTTAGTCTTGCCAAACCAGATACCTGCTGAAAGCTGCAGGGCTTCGCGTATCCCAATATGAAATCCATCAGGATCAGTAAAATCCAGGTCTGTCCATTCCGGGTTTAATACGAACATTATCCTGGGAGTGATCCAGATGGCAAACGCGGTTGCCAGCGCTCCGGTTGTTTTTCCTGCGATTTTAAGGCTCTTTATAAACACAGGATGTCTGGAAGAAAAAGATTCTGGTGACTGTACGGTTGTCCTTGGCCGAGAATTTGCCGCGGGGCTTTGAGTTTTTCTTGCATATGGGGAACGGTGCAAACTTCCTGGTTGTCTTGCTGAAACTCTAGTTATAGGTACCATATCTGTTCCTCCTATATATATATCGGCAATTTTTCAAGGAAATTTCAGATAATTTTGGTTTTTTTGGAGAGATTAGCAGAGGCTATTTTGGCATGGGCATTAGCGCGTTGTAATTTTTTGGTGAGATTGGCATATTATTCCCCTTTACTCAAATCTAATATTCTTAACTTCTATCTTGCAGCTTCCGTTGTTGGTGACTAATAGAAATTGAACTTTTTTTACTTGTTTCATTCCTTTTAGATCAACGGTAACCGTTGAAAAATCATCCGTTACATCTACCGGATCAAGAATTACTGAAGGAGTATAATCATTATCAGTGTAGCTATATACCTGGGCAATAAATCTTACCCAGCCACCGGGCTTGGGATCTGATAGATTGCCTTTTACGTCAAACTTTACCCTTGAATATTTTGAAACATCATGATTGGCAGTGAGAATTCCAAAGCCGGGATCTTTTGCGCTTTTAGCGAAAAAAACGTATGCGCCGCCTGTTTCTGTTACGGTTCCGCTGTTAAAGCCGAAAGTGGATTGTGCGATATTTCCAAGAGAGAGGGCTGAAACTTTACCGATTGCGGGACTTTCTTTTGGAGGCTTAGGGGTTTCTGCGCCTACCTTTGCCTGTGCTATTTTTGGGGCAGTTTTGCCCATAGTGGTTATTATTCTTTTTTTAAATAGAGCCTCATGTTTATTAAGGGCAGCGCTGTAAGCTTTTTGCGCCTGAGGAGAATCAATTGCCCATTCTTTTGGCGCTCCTCCCTCATTTTTATCCACATTAAAATAGACAAAGGCCCCAACTTTTTCCTGAGCAAAGTAGGGAATGCACTGTGAGAGGAAAGCAGGTTTACGCACTTTTGTGTCCTGAAGAGTGTTTTCATCAGAAGCAAACTCACCGATCATGATGGGCTTGCCAAAAGAGCGGAGCTTGGGAAGCGAAGGCGAGAAAAGCGCTTTGCAGGATTTCCAATTTGCGCCCCAGTCTTCTGTGTTGTATCCATCTATTGCTACCCAATCGACGTACTCACTTCCGGGATAATAAGCTTTAAGGCTCTCAAAATCTATGTTTGGATTCCAGACCCAGGTAATATTACAGGCGCCGTACTCCTGGCTTATTTTGTCATGAACATAGCGGAAAGCTTTTTTATATAATTTTGGGTTTCCTGCCCATGGATACCATCGGGCACTTTTGGGAAGGTTCATTTCATGATCAAAAGAGACAAAAACAGGTTTGCCATAAGCTTTTGCGCCTTGCGCGAACTTTTTTAGAAGGTGATCATATTTTCCTGCTAAGATCTTTTCCAGGGGAAAAGAGTTATCATCTTTTCCTTTCCATGCCCAGGATTCAAGCTTAATAAGGAGGGCTCCTCCTCTTTTCCCCATAACTTTTGCTTCTTGCACAGGAAAATGGAGTCCGGTTTCAAAGGCCAGAAATTTCAATCCAATATCGAGGCTTTCCCCCGACATTTTTTCATACGCGACTACGTTCGTTTCTGTGATATTGTCGCCAACGAACGCCCCTTGATAAACGCCGGAATTTGAGGCAGGGATGATTTTTGGGCAAGTGTTGGTTTCCGTCACAATTTATTTCACCTTTTTGTTTTGCTTATTCGGGGCTTCTTGAGCCTTCCAAAACTATATCGGGAGCATTTTTAAGAAATTTCAGTATTTGTAAGGAAATTTAAGAAATAAAAAAAGACTCCCGGGGAACAGAGAGCCTCAATTTTTTAATATAGCTATATTTATTTTACTAGCTTAATATTGCTGAGAATGAAACCTGCCTCTACCTTGGTTGCTCCGATAAAGACAACCTCAAGGCGCTGAACTGTTTTTAATTCAGGAGGAAGCTTTATATTTAAAGTTGTTCCTTTCTTAAGGTCGTTGGGTTTGGTGATGGATTTTCCATCACAGCTTCCAAATTTCCCTTCTTTACAAACTTCCAAAAGAATAAAGCGCTTGCCTTCTGCGTCTTTAACTTGAATGGAGGCATAGTGATCCCATCCCTGTTGCTGGAAAATATTTCCCTTTACAGACACAGAAAGATATTTAGCACCTTTGACTTCTACCGGCTTAAATTCAACAAAGAAACCAGCGTCAGTTCCTTCGATGACCCCGGTAGTTTGGATGGCTCCTTTTTTGGCTACGACCTTGCCCTCAGCTCCATTATATCCAGTAGGAATTGATCCGAATTTTTGGATTGCTCCGCTGATATCAGCTACTGCGTTACCTTTTTTAGCCTGGTTTGGCGCTGCAACAGCTGCGGAAACAACACTTCCAATTAACGCGATATTGCTCATTTCTTTTCACCTCCTTTTCTTATGAATTTTACTTCTTGTCCGACGTAGACTTCCTTAACCGCTGGTCCCCAGCTATCAGAAACAAAGGTTAGCTGGAAGGCCATGGCTTCTCCCTTTTTAGGATCGAATTTGCCATTGCCCACATTTTCATTTATACCAGGAATAGGTGTTGAGCAACTAGTTTTCTTATTCCAATCCACAAACTTTGAAAGGGGAATGGAGATGGTTTGCCACTTTCCAGTGGGTTTTAGTTGGACAACTGCTTTATAGAAGTCATCATCTTTTTTGGGAAGCCAGTAATTGGCTGGATATTTATCAATTTCATTGGGGTTGCCGCCGTCATCCTCATATATCTCCAGAATCAAAGCAGCAGATGTGGTTGGAAACACTCTTATCTGCACATAATCGTTAGCAGTCAAGGTGACGGGTGAGGCAGGAAAGTTAACCCCTAATCCACCAATGTAAGGATTTGGTTCAGCGGGGTTGATAGAGGGGTTGGATTTTGCCGCCGGGGTCCCTCTTAAATGCAGCGCCTGCTCTCCTTTATATTTAACCTTGCTGGTATCCAAAACCTGGGTATCCGGGGCTTTTTTGGGGTCATCATCCGTATCAATTTCTGCGGAGTAATGGAAAACTTCTGGGGCGGTTAAATCAATAGTATGAAGAACTTTACCTCCAGAAACAGGGGTTTGGAAATTTGATCCATCAATCCTTCCCATAGTTGCTCTGTCCGCGCACTGACCAGTGTAGTTGTAAGCTGCTGAAACACTCATTTTAATTACCTCCTTTTATTTCTTTTGTTTACCAGTTTATTATCGTACTCGTTTCTGGGGAATTTCACTTTATTTTAGAAAAGACTTTTGGTTTTTGAAGAAATGGGGTTTTAGGGAATTATCTCTATGGCAAAGCCTGCCTGGTGGTTGTTTTGCCATGGACTGGGATTATAGTAGCGCTTAAGCACATCCTGATACATGCCTTCGTAGCGATAATGGAGCTTGAGCTTGCAGTGAAATAGATTGAGTTGAAGGTTTATTCCAGTAGAAAATCCCAGGTTTTCCTTTACATAGGTGGTATTGCCTTTGCCTGGAAGGCCGCTTGAGTAGTCAATGGCATGCTCATAGACGAGAGAGGGAAGCTCGACGCCAATCTTTATCATATCGTAATAGAGCCCATCGATGTCCGACGTGTCTAGCTTTTTAACGTCAAGAGTGTAGTTGGGCAATGGGAAATGCGAATAGAGTTTATATCTCTTTGGGAAGAATTCATTGTGTTGAAAGCGAAAATAGTTAAACTCTAGACCCCAGGAAAATCCCTGCAGAAAAGGATTGGTGGAATCCTTGCCAGAGTTATAAAAGACATTGGCATAAAAGGAGCTCAGTTTAGAATATTTTTCATCGTTTTCATTATCCCGCGGATATACAAATAGATCAGTTGCCAGGGTGGCGCTTAATCCCTGGAGAAAGGGGGTATTGCCGCCAGCTTGAAGTCCTACTGCCAGAGACATATCCGGAGCGTTGAAATATTTTTGATAGGTGCTTTGACCCTTGTACAAGAAGTGAGAACCCTCGGTTCCTGGTTTAAACTTTGCTTCAAAAGTTAGCCAGGAAAGGGGCTTGATGCGTGTGCCCAGGTAGTGGGTCATAATTGTGGACCCAGAATTCATATCAATGTCAATTTGAGGTTCATAGAAAAGGTCCAATTCAAAATTTCTCCATTTTAAAGGAAAGGTAAGTCTTGTGCTGAAACGTGAATTCATGGTGGGCGGAATAAGTTCTTGGCCTACCACTTCATTGGGAGAGTAAACAGTAGCAAAGTCTGAGGCAGAGCTGGGAAGAATATCACTTCCCTGGTTTTGGTGGTTGATCTGGAGCTCGCTGATCATTTGCGAAACAGCATACTTGTCCCGCTTGACAATTAAATCCGCGTGTTCCTCAGCCATTTGGGAAAGTTTAGGCGCCCAGTATTCTTTTCCATTGTATTTTACAGCTAGGTCCTGTTCAGCGATCTTGGCCATGCCATAGTAGATGCGCGCCAGATGATAATTCTTAAGATCCTTGTTCCCTTTGATGAGCTTGGCGACTTTTTCTGCTTTCAGGTAATAGAGATAAGCCTTTTCTAAAGCTATTGAACCCCAGCCATAGCGGTAGACATTGGCAAGATTGAGATAAAGCTCAGTGGTTACCAGGATCTGCTCCTGTCCTGGGTCGGGGTCAGTTAACTGTTTTATAATGGTTTCCGCGTTACCATAGTATTCCAGCGCTTTTTCAAAGGCCGCATTCCTGCTCAGGGGAGAATAATCAGGATGGGTCAGCCATTGGGCCTCAATATTTCCGTAAGCAAGCTGGATCCGGGTTTTTTGGAGATGTTTAGAAGTATGATATTCTTCAGATTTGCCATTGCCATTAGATATACTTTCTTTCTTGAGCTCTTCCTCAATCTGTGCCAGAAGTTTCTTGGCAGGACCAAAGTTTTTGGTCCAGACCAGGATCTCGGCCTGCTTGAGCCGCAGATCCTGGATTAAAAGTTTAAGGTTCTTATCCAGCCCTTTTTT
>JAHIUL010000118.1 GCA_018817195.1 Candidatus Margulisiibacteriota bacterium | reverse complement strand
GGCACGAGCAAATCAACAAAACGATCCTTGATGCCAACAAACCATTCATTATATTTTGGATAAGCCTTAACAGCCTGACGCAAACATCTTCGCTCGTATTCTGCATAGTAGGCAACAATTGAGCCTGAACTGCCCAAAAGTTTGGCTAAACGCTCTAGCACCTCTGGCCGTGGATCTGTTTGCCCAGAAGCTAAAAAAGAATAATGCTTTGGCGCCTCCCCTTTTTTTTCCACTACATGTAAAGAAAATTGGAAAGGAATATCTTCAAATGGCCGGCTACTATCGTAAACCGGTATGGCTGGAGAAATCGTCTCAAAGTCTAAAAAGTAAAGGGGATATTTAAGCCCTTCGATAAATGATTCTATCGCTGGCTTATCGATATGCTCTGTTTTAGATACGTGACTCTCAACCTGTATACCCTGCTTCTCATTAAGCTCAACATAATCTGGTATATCTGCCATTTTAAGGATGCCCTGCTTCATCAAGTCAAAAGCTACTTTCTTATTACCGCGCAGCAAAAAGACATGGTCTTCCGGCAAAAAATCCCAACATACTTGTTCAAGCATACAACCACGGCACCGCGGTCCCAATTCCACTGTTGGCTCTGATCCAGCTACAATTTTTAACAGCGATTTAATATCACGCTCAATCTTGGGCTTCAAATCCATAGCTTCAACCGTAATATCTTCTTTAATAAAAAGTTTATCAACTTCGACATCCCCGTGCCTTACATAATCACGATTAAGATGCATTAAGAAACACTGGTTAATTTTTAAACCAGCTCCTTCATAAACATACTTTTGAAAAGCCACATCATGATAATGTTCATCCTTAACACTTGAACTGGCCTTAACTTCAATTAAATCCCAAGCATCATCTCCTACCGGGACCAAAATATCTGCCAGGGCATAGCCATGATCAAAAATAAAACCTGGTTCAAATAGCGGGCGGCGCTGCCCTGCTGCAGCCAGTGATTTAGCGCTCATTTTTTGAGGGTTAATCTCTCTTTCTAGTTTAATGCCTTCTGGAAATAATTTTTGTGCGGCTTCTCCCACTAATCGGCCCTGTTTAAAAATCTCTTCTAACTCACGACCAGGGGCCGGCAGGGCTTCTTTGCGATTTATTTCAAACCAGAGCAGTTTAGGGCAAGACAAGCCGTGAAGGTATTTTGATTTAGATAAGTATTGCAGATGTTTCCCCAGAAAAAGCGTCCGCCAGAGGCGGACGCTCTTTACTAATTAAAATCAACTGGTTAGAATCTATCGCCTCTGCCTCTGCCGCCACCCTCACGTCTCTCAGTCTTAGGTCGAGCTTCGTTTACAGTAACTTCTCGCCCGTCCCATTGAAAGCCAGTCATGCCAGCAATGGCTTTTTCTGCGTCAGCGTCTTCCATATCAACAAAGCCGAAGCCGCGTGATCTGCCTGTAAATTTATCTGTTACAACCCTGGCAGATAAAACATTGCCGAACTCAGAAAATTTCTCAGATAAGTCAGTGTCTTTTACTGACCAGGGAAGGTTCCCTACAAAGATACTTTTCATTTAGACTTTCTCCTTGGATAATTTTCCTGCCATTAATGGAACCAGAGGCCCATAACCTGCGGGGACACTGTGACTAAAGAAGCAGTTATTTCTATAATCAATATAATCCATTAACTTCGACCTTTAAACCAAACAAATTTTATCAGCAAAAAAAAATACTGTCAAGGAAAATTTTTTCACCAGACACCCACCACATCAACCCGTATTTTCCCTTTTAACTTCTTATCAATTACAGCTCCAAAAATTATGTTAGCCCTGCGGCCGCAGCAGCTGTAAATTTGCTCTGCCGCTTCACTCACTTCATGCAATGCCAAATCACTGCCGCCGCTGATGTTTAAGATAACCGAGCGGAACTTATTTTTTGGCACCAATCGCCGCAAAGCCGAGCGCCCGGCCCGTCTGCCCTTGCCTTCTTTAATTTTTTTTGACCAGGCATAGCCGTAGCCGTAATAAATTTGGCTGGCGCGCGAGAAAACAGTGTTAAAGTCAGCGTAATCAATATTAATTAAGCCCTCGCGGCCTAAAAGATAGTGGACAAAACGCAGTAATTGTTTTTTATTGCGGACCTTGGCTTGTTTTGGTACTAAATCTTTTAACAGCACGGCGGCATATTGCGTTTATGCTGGTTCTGGGCCATTTTATCTTTAACTTTTTTAACCAAAGCTGGATCCAGGCCTTTTAACATATTTTTTTCAATACCGATAATAATTTTATCGAGATCCGCATAAGTAATAGCCATTTCTGCTTCATCCGTCTGGCCGGGCCATAAGCCAGCAGATGGATGTTTATCAATTATTTTCTGGGGAATATTTAACTTTTTAGCCAATTCTCTTACTTCTGTTTTTAATAAGCTGGCCAGCGGCAAAATATCAACACCGGCATCGCCGTATTTTGTGCAGTAACCCATTACCGCTTCAGACTTATTGCCGGTGCCAACCACCAGATAATTCAATTTATTCGCCTGATAATAAAGCGAAATCATTCTTAAACGCGGTTTTAAGTTCGCAATCGCCAGGTTCATTTGCTTGCTGTCATAGGGCTGGCCTTCCAACTGGGCAAACAATTCGTTAAACGGTTGTTGCAAATCAACAATTTTAGTCGGCACAGCCAGTTTATTCGCTACTAAATTAGCGTCTTTTAAATCCCGCTCATTACTGTAACAGGGCATTAACAAGCCAAGTACATTATCAGGCAAAACTTTTTTGCATAAGGCGGCCACAACTGACGAATCAAGCCCGCCTGACAGGCCAAAAACACAGCCCTCTGCCCCGGCTTCTTTGACTTGCTTCTTTATCCAGGCAGTAATTTTATTTATCATCTGAAACACTCCCTTTTTTGTCTGCTTCCGGTGATGCTTTTTTAGCCTCGGCCTCTTCTTTTTCCTTTTGTTTTCTCTCCTGTACAATCTTATCAAATATCGGCTGAAAATCACCAAAAGCTTTATAAAGCAAATAATAATTAGGCCGCAAGGTTGTTGATGTCTGGGCAATGCGGTCCATCTGCTTGGAAGATAATGCTACGGCAAAAGTGGCCAGTATCTTTTCTTCGGCCTTAACCCTGTCTTTGATCGCTTTAACTTTTTCCGGCTTAAAAGAAAATGCTTCCGGATCAATCTCTACCCTGTCAGCCTCCAGCCAGGCCTTTTGAACCCGGCCAAACTTCTGTCTTAGCTGGTCCATTTCCCTGTCAGTTAACCTGTTTCTCCCCTGCAAAAGCGCGGTCATTTCCCCAACAGCCAGGTCAAATTCTGTCATGCTGTCCAGGAAATAGTCTAAACCATGGCGGTGGCGCAGGCTCTTAAGGATGACGCGAACATCATTTAATTCTGAGTTGGCTTCTCCAAACTTGCCTTCTTTTACATACGTCTCAGCAGTTAAGACCGCCCTGTTAATGTTTTCAAAATCTTCCTGCCAAAACTTATCAACAATATTTAAGCCATATCTCATTTGCATTTTTGCAAACCGGTCATAAAACAAAAGCCAGCTGCCCTTTAACATTTCCAGCGCAATTTCTGATTCTCGTTGCCGCCCCAGTTCAGTAAAAATAAAAGCAGGCACAAAAACACGGTCAAGCTGGGCCATCGAAGTTAAAAGTTCTGCTTTAACAGATTTATTGGCGCAGCCAAATGAATTGCCAACCAATAATAAAATTAAAACAAGATAAAAGATATATTTCAATCTCATAATAAAGATTATACCGCGCAGCAGAAAAAAAATCACTATTGCTTCTTAGGCACAAATACCAGCAGCAAAAATGCCGCAACAGCGGCCACAACTGCCGCATAGCCAAAAGTTATGATCGGCCCTGTTGTCTTGCCAAAAATATCCCAGACTAAACCACCAACTGCCGTAGCCGGCAAGTCTAAAACACCGATAACCATATGATACATGCCGTAAGCAGTACCTTTTAGATTAGGCGAAACCATTGCCGGCACCATGGCGCGCGGCACAGAATCAACAATAGCCACTGATAAACCAAACAGGATAAACAAAAGCCAGGCATGAACAGGACTTGAGGCAACTGCAAACCCCCAACACATCAACCCAAACAGCAAATACCCAATAGCTAATAGCTTTTTCTTGCCAAACCAATCTGCCAGATAACCAGCCGGCATGGCAAACCCAGCGTAAGCCAGGTTATAGACCAAATAAATAATTGGGATAAGTGGAATAGGAACCCCCAAATCAGCTGCGCGCAGAATAAATAAGGCGTAACTAAAGTGAACCAACTCAAATAAACCAACAATTACCAAAAAAACAAAAAACCTTTGCGGCAAAGCAGCTTTTACTGAAAGGGAAGCATTTTCTTCGTGATGAAATTTTGGCTCTTTTAGAAACAAGACAAGGGTTATGACTGAAATGATGCCAGGAATAACTGCCAACAAAAAGATCATGCGATATTGAAAAACAATATGCATATTAAAATTACGGCCAAATATATATAGTAAAAGGGAAGCTAGTAAGGTACCAACAACTGCGCCAGCGGTATCCATCATGCGATGCAGACCAAACGCCCTGCCCCTATTTTTCTCATCGCTTGATTCCGCAATCAAAGCATCGCGCGGGGATGTCCTGATGCCCTTGCCCATCCTATCCATAAGACGGACTGCCAATACCTGGCCCCAACCTGTTGCCAGAGCAATAAAGGGTTTAGCAACGGTTGATAATATATAACCAAGTATTACTAAAGACTTCCTCTTGCGCAGCTTGTCTGAGTACCAGCCGGAAAATATTTTAAGCGTGCTGGCGGCAAACTCTGCAAGGCCTTCAATTAGACCAATAGCCGCTTTGCCCGCTCCCAGGGCTGTTAAAAATAGCGGCAAAATCGCCAGAATCATCTCAGAGGAAACATCAGTAAAAAAGCTGGTTATTCCGAGAACTATGATATTAGAACGTAGTTTTTGTGGTTTTTCATCCATGATTATTACCAATTCTAACCAGATTGACTGAAATGTCAACCTATGATAAACTCAATTTTGTATGCGGGAGTAGCTCAGTTGGTAGAGCACGACCTTGCCAAGGTCGGGGTCGCGAGTTCGAACCTCGTCTCCCGCTTTTTCCATATTTTATCGGGGTGTGGCTCAACTTGGCTAGAGCACCTGCTTTGGGAGCAGGGGGTTGCTGGTTCAAATCCAGTCACCCCGATATTTACTAACTAACAAACCTTGCAACCCATTTTTCCTTCGTGTTATACTCATTCAGGGCGCCCGTAGCTCAGCTGGATAGAGCAACAGATTTCTAATCTGTAGGCCACAGGTTCGAGTCCTGTCGGGCGCGTTTGTGGGCGAGTGGCGGAATTGGCAGACGCACCAGACTTAGG
>JAHIUL010000117.1 GCA_018817195.1 Candidatus Margulisiibacteriota bacterium | reverse complement strand
TGGGACATTCTTGGCCAGCGCATAAACAGTTCAGGCACTGCCCTGCTGCCCAATAGCTTAGCCCTGGCTTTGGCCAAGGGCGACCAAGTTTTAGGAAGCATTTATAATTCATCAGACAACTCTGTGCTTGCCGTCTGGCAGGACAACCGCTTTGGCAATAATGATATTTACACCCAAAAGTTTTCCAGTTTAGGCAAACCGCTCTGGGAAAAGACAGGCATTATTATTTGCAGCACCCCTGGCTCAGTTGTCCAGCAAAACATGGAAATAATTTTAACGGAAAGAGGAGAAATAATCTTAGTTTTTGAAGACGCGCGCTCTGGCTTCTTTAATATTTACGCGCAAAAAATTGATACTGATGGCAAACTTGCCTGGGGTGAGAACGGGCTGGCGCTGGCGAAAGTAGCCGCCAACCAAACAAATCCGCTTATTGTTCCAGATAATAAAGGCGGGGCAATTATTACCTGGGAAGACCAACGCGAACCGGAAAAGACGCAAATCCGGGCGCAGCGGCTTAATTATCTTGGCGAAAAAGTCTGGGAAAGCAGTGTACCTGTTGCCAGGATTGAGTCAAAACAAATTAACCCGTCAATGGTGTCTGACGGCGCAGGCGGCGCTATAATCTCCTGGCAGGACAACCGTGATGTGCTTAGCCTTCAGGATATTTATACCCAGCGCCTCTCTCCACAGGGCAAACGTCTGTGGGGAGAAAAAGGCGCGATTGCTGTCTCAGCGAACGGGCATCAAATTGATGTTGACATGATTAGCAACGGGTCAGGCGGCGTATTTATAACCTGGACTGACTTTCGCCGCGGTGACCGCAACCCTGATATTTATGCCCAGCAAATCAATGCCAGCGGAAAACCTGTTTGGGAACAAAGTGGAGCTCTGGTTTGCGGGGCGCCAGATGTGCAGCGCAAACCAAGATTAATTTCTGACGGTAAAGGCGGCATAATTGTAGTCTGGACAGATAAAGGTGGCGGCAGCTACGATATTTACGGCCAGCAGCTTGATAAGAAAGGCAAACCTCTTTGGATGACTGACGGTATTCCTATTAACCAGTTTAGCCGTACACAGCAAGATCCGCAGTTTGGGAACAAAAATATTTTAATTTGGGAAGACTACCGTTATGGCAACTGGGACATTTTTGCCGCGAGCCTTAATTCCGGTGGAAAACTTGCCTGGGGAGACCATGGCGCAGCTGTTGTCAGCACCCCTCATACACAATATTCACCACAGACAGTCCCGTGGAAAAATGGCAGCATAATCATTGCTTGGGAAGATTATCGCAGCAACCTGCACTATGAAATCTATTTGCAGGAGCTAGACAGCAACGGAACTTCCCTCTGGGGACAAAATGGGTACAAGAATATTTCTCAAGACGGCGGCAGATCACCAAAGCTCCTGCCCAAGCCGGAAAACAATGTCTTCTACCTCTTTTGGGAAGATTATACTGGCGGAGGCAAAGCCATCTACGGCCAGAAATACCTGGTTAACTCTTAAGCCTTACTGCTCCGTTTTTTAAGTTCTGACGCTTTATCCGTCTTTTCCCAGGGTAGATCTAAATCTAATCTGCCAAAGTGGCCATAAGCAGCAACATTTTTGTAAAGCGGCCGGCGCAGTTTCAGATGCTTAATAATTAAACCCGGCCTCAAATCAAATGTTTCGTCAACCAGTTTGGCTATCCTGGCATCAGGGATATCGCCGGTACCAAAAGTGTCAACCATAATCGACAGCGGCCTGGCTACGCCAATCGCATAAGCTAATTGAACCTCACACCTTTTTGCCAAACCAGCGGCCACAATATTTTTTGCCACCCAGCGCGCAGCGTAAGTCCCAGAACGATCAACTTTTGTTGGGTCCTTACCAGAGAATGCTCCACCGCCGTGGCGGGAATAACCGCCGTAAGTATCAACAATAATCTTTCTTCCAGTTACTCCCGTATCCCCCTGTGGCCCACCAATGACAAATCTACCAGTTGGGTTTACATAGTATTTAATCTGGTCATCAACTAATTCTGCCGGTAAAACCGGCAGGATTACCCTCTCAATAATATCTGATTTAAGCTTCTCCATATCAATTTCTGGTGAATGCTGGGCGGCAATTAATACAGTGTGGATTCTTTTTGGCTTATCATCTTCATATTCAATTGTAACCTGTGATTTGCCATCTGGGCGAAGGTAAGAAAGTTCGCCTGTTTTGCGCACTTCAGCCAACTTCTTAGTTAACTTATGTGACAACACAATTGGCAAAGGCATTAACTCTTCTGTTTCATCACAAGCGTAGCCAAACATCAATCCCTGGTCCCCAGCCCCTAAACCTTCTAAATCTTCTTTAACAACTTCTCCACCTTTAATTTCTAAGGCCTTATCAACTCCGCGGGCAATATCTTTGGATTGGCCTTGAATAGCGATCATAACTCCGCAGGTTTCATAGTCAAAACCATACTTAGCACGAGTATAGCCAATCTCTTTAATTGTTTTCCTAACTATCTGCGGGATTTCAACATAACAGCCAGTTGTAACTTCTCCAGCTACCACACAAACACCATTAGTAACTAAGGCTTCAACTGCTACGCGGCCATGGGGATCCTTTTCCATAATTGCGTCAAGGATAGCGTCAGAAATTTGGTCGCACATTTTATCAGGATGGCCTTCGGTCACAGATTCTGAGGTAAACAGATAACTCTTCTTCATTTTTTTATTCCTCCCTCTTACGAGCGGACCGGATATTTATTATGAAGCCGGTTCAAACGTATTTAATTATAAGATAACTATACTTTACTAAGCTCAATCAGTCAAGCCCAGCGCTAACAAAAAAACTGCCCTTGAAGATTATGCATCTCAAGAAATCTTAACCTTCTATGCAGAAGGTTATAATTTTTCCGGCTTGATTTATGCTTTTAACAAACAGTATGATGAAGCTGAGACAGAATTTAAAAAGGCTTTAGAGATCTATCCAAACTATCGTTCTGCCATAATTAACCTGAATAAACTCAAAAAAGAAAGGCGCAAGTAAGCAGACATTTGCGCTATCGACCCAAAAAATATATAATGTGGTTATGGGTAATTTAAGCGAACATTTTAATAACAAAGATTTTGCCTGCCGCTGTCCAGAATGCAAGGGCGAATACAAAATCCATCTTGGCTTGGTTGGCGCGCTGGAACAAATCGGTTCGCATTTCCGCAAAAAAGTAAAAATCATCTCCGGCTTTTGGTGCGATGCTTTTCACGAAAAACAAAATAAGACAAAAAGAAGCCTTCACGCCAAAGGCAAAGCTGCCCATATTTCAATTGACGGCGTTGCCCCCCAGGAATTGTTTAAATATGCGGAAACAGTTCCAGAACTGCGGGGAGTGGGTTTTTATCCCAAAGAAAACTGGGTCCATATTGACACCAGGCCAGGTGACCCAATAAGGTTTGTTAAAGAAGGCAATGATTACCACCAGCTAACCCCTGAAAAAAGAACCAAATATGGCCTTTGATAATGAACAAATCCTCGAGTTTATTAAACATCTGAAAACAGAACGCAATTACTCACCTCACACACTCAGCAACTACCAGCGGGACTTAAGATATTTAACAACCTTTTTAAAAGACAGGAAAATAGACCGCACTGCTGCCAGAGATTATCTGCTCTCCCTTGAAAAAAAGAGATATTCTCGACGTTCAATCGCCCGTAAGCTTTCCTCAGCCCGCTCGTTCTTTCGTTTTCTGGCCAGAGAAAAACTTATTGAAAAAAATCCTTTTGCAAACTTACTAACCCCAAAACTTCCAAAAAAACTGCCAAACTTCCTTTATCCAGAAGAGTTAACTGCCCTGCTTAACTCCCCCAAACTAAATGAGCCAGCTGGCTTAAGGGATCGGGCAATTTTAGAAGTTCTTTATGGCACAGGTCTGCGCGTTACAGAAATAGTCAGGATGAACCTGAATGATGCTGATTTTGATGAGGGCGAAATAAAAGTATTAGGTAAAGGATCAAAAGAAAGAATTGTTCTTTTTGGTTCGCACGCAAAGAATGCCCTTTTAAATTATATGAAAAATGGCAGGCCAAAGCTTTTGTCAGGCAAAAAAGCGCCTGCTTTGTTTATCAACCGCCGCGGAGGCCGCTTAACTACCAGATCAGTAGAGCGCATGATTGTCCAGCACGCTAAAAATGCCGGCTCCAACAAAAAAATAACTCCCCACACCCTGCGCCACTCCTTTGCAACCCATCTTTTAGCCGGGGGCGCAGATTTAAGGATGGTCCAAGAGCTATTGGGTCACGTTTCGCTTTCCACCACCCAGGTTTATACTCATATCACCAAAGAACGGCTCAAAGAAGTTTATGACGCAGCCCACCCCAGGGCAAGTCGTTGACTACCCCCTAAAAACCAAGTATAATTACCCCTTGTTGTGAAGACAGACTTGACAGAACTGCTGCAAAAGGTTGGCAACGAGGCAGATATTGAACAAAGTAGCAGGATTAGTTTTGCAGATGATGAGCTAATCCTTACCCAGCCTGTAAAAACAAAATTGCATTTAGTTAATACCGGGACAGTTGTCCTGGTAAAAGGTAAGGCTGAGACAGAAGCGGAGCTGGAATGCTCAAGATGCCTGAAAAAATTTAAGATGCCTTTGAGTATTGAAATTGACGAGGAGTTTGCCCTGGAAATGCCGGCGCCTCGGCATAAAAAAGGCAAGGAAGTCGAGCTTCATGAGGAAGATTTTGTCTATCCTATTGAGGCTGACAATACCGTTGACCTTACAGAAGTCATCCGGCAGGACCTGTTGCTGGCTCTACCCATGCAGGCTCTATGCTCAAAAGACTGTCAGGGAATAAAATCCCAGAAAAAGGAGACAAAATAATGGCACAACCGAAAAAAAGACACAGTAATTCAAGGCAAAATAAACGCCGCTTCTCAAACTACCGCTTAAAGTCAAAAAGCAGTTCAGTTTGTCCTAGCTGCGGCGCCCCAATCCTGCCCCACCACGCTTGCCCTTCCTGCGGCACCTATAAAGGCCGGGTTGTAAAACCCCCTCGACAGGCTCGAGGCAAGGAGAAAAAGTAAGTGACTAGGATCGCAGTTGATGCGATGGGGGGAGACTATGCCCCTTCTGAAATAGTCAAGGGAGCGGTATTAGCCAGCCAGGAACTTCCAGTGGAAATTGTGCTGGTCGGCAAACCGCAAATTTTGACCAGTGAACTGGCAAAATACAAGGAAAAAGGCAAGCTGCCAATTGTGCCCGCTTCTGAAGTCATTGGCAACGACGAATCTCCTGTTCAGGCAGTTAAAAGCAAAAAAGACGCTTCAATTAATGTTGCTGTTTCCCTTGTAAAACAAGGCAAGGCTGATGGCATTATTTCCGCAGGCAATACCGGCGCCGTAATGGCAGCTGCCCTGTTTAAGCTGGGCCGACAGCCCGGGGTTGAGCGGCCTGCCATTGCCACAGAATTTCCCCTGCCCGCTGGCAAGGTCCTGCTGCTTGACATGGGCGCTAATGTTGACTGCAAACCCCAACATTTGCAGCAATTCGCAGTAATGGGCAATCTCTATGCCAAAAACGTCTTACACATTGAAAACCCCCGCGTGGGACTGCTTAATATCGGTGAAGAAAAAGAAAAAGGCAATGAACTAACCAGGGAAGCCTGGAACCTCCTAAAACAAACTCCTATTAATTTTATCGGCAACGTTGAGTCAAAGGAAATACTGCAGGGCAAGACAGATGTCATTGTCTGCGACGGCTTTGTCGGCAACTTGATCCTAAAGTTTGCCGAAAGCCTGGCCTCGTCTGTCTTTCAATTGCTAAAAACTGAGTTGTCCAAAGGCATCATGAATAAAATTGGTTTAACCTTTTTATTGCCGGCCCTCTTTAAGCTGCGCCAAAAAATAACATACGATGATTACGGCGGCGCGCCTCTACTGGGCGTTAACGGCGTGGTGTTTAAAGCCCACGGCCGGGCAAAGGCCAAGGCAATAAAAAATGCCATCCGCGAAACCGCAGAAGCAGTCAAAGGCAACATGGCAGCCAAGATGGGAAAAAATCAATGAAAGCAAGAATCGCTGGTGTTGGCTCCAAGATCCCGGAAAAGATCGTTACAAATAACGACTTAACTAAAACTGTTGATACAAGCGACGAATGGATTAAAACTCGCACCGGTATTGCCGAAAGAAGGGTTTCTGACGAAAAAACAGCCACTTCTGACCTGGCAATAGCTGCAGCCCAAAAAGCCCTGGCTTCGGCTAAAATCAGCCCTGAAGAAATAGATTTAATCATCGTAGGCACTACTTCACCAGATTACTTGTTCCCTTCAATTGCCTGCATCCTGCAAAACAAACTCGGCGCCAAGAACGCTGCTGCTTTTGATGTTTCTGCCGCCTGTTCCGGCTTTAACTACGCCCTAACAGTCGGCAGTAATTTTATTGAGAACAAAACCTACAAGAACGTTCTGGTTGTCGGGGCTGACACGCTAACCAAATATCTTGACTGGCATGACCGCGGCACCTGTATCTTATTTGGCGACGGCGCCGGCGCGGTTGTTTTAACCGCAGCAGATGACGGATCCGGCATCTTAGCCAGCTGGCTTAAGGCCGAAGGCCATCTTGGACACCATTTGATAATGCCGGGCGGCGGTTCACGCGACCCGGAAGAGAAAAAAGGCCGCTTTATCACCATGGACGGTAAAGAAGTTTTTAAGTTTGCCGTCAGGGTGCTGGAAGAATCAATTGCTGAAGTGTTGAAAAAAGCAAACATTGAACTAAAAGATGTTAACCTCTTTATCCCCCACCAGGCAAATATCAGGATAATTGACCACGTTGCCAAGAAAATGGGATTGCCAAAAGAAAAGGTTTATGTTAATCTGCAAAAGTACGGCAACACCTCAGCTGCTTCTATCCCCCTAGCCTTAGATGAAGCCTTAGCTGATGGGAAAATTAAGAACAATGATATAATTGTCCTGTCAGGTTTCGGCGCTGGCCTAACCTGTGGGGCAAATGTTATTAAATGGAGGATATAGACCATGCTTGATTATCTATTAACTGAGGAACAACAAATGATCCGCGATTTGGCAAGAAAGGTAGCAGTTGAAAAGGCCTTGCCTAAACGCGAAGAATGGGATGAAAAGGGCGATTTTCCCTGGGAAGCGATGAAGGCTTTTGCTGACGCTGATCTTTGCGGACTTTACATACCTGAAGAATACGGCGGTATGGGAATCAGTGTTTTTAATTTCTGCTTAGCTACTGAAGAAATTAGCCGCGTTTGCGGCGGAGTCGGCGTAACCTTTGCTGCTTCTGCCTTGGGTTCTACCCCAATTATCCTTTTTGGCACTGATGAACAAAAGAAAAAATACATGCCGGAAATTGCTGCTGGCAAAAAGCTGGCTGCTTTTGGCTTAACTGAAGCTAATGCTGGTTCAGACGCAGCTGGCCTTGAAACAACTGCTGTCAAAGACGGCGACTATTATATAGTAAACGGCACCAAGCAATGGATTACTAATGGCGGTGAAGCAGATACTTATACTTTAATTGCCATGACCGATAAAAAGAAAGGCCCTCGCGGGGCGTCTGCTTTTATCGTTGAAAAAGGCACTCCTGGCTTTACCTTTGGGAAAAAAGAAAATAAGATGGGTATCCGCTGCTCTGCTACACGTGAATTGGTTTTTCAAGATTGTAAAATCCATAAGAGCCAGCTTCTGACCAAAGAAGGCATGGGCTTTATCGTTGCGATGAAGACCCTTGATTTAACCAGGCCAGGCATTGGCGCCCAGGCTGTTGGCATTGCCCAGGGAGCGCTGGATGAAGCAATCAAATACGCTAAAGAAAGAGTTCAGTTTGGCAAACCTATCATTGCTCTCCAGGCGGTACAACACATGCTGGCAGATATGGCCACCCAAACCGAAGCTGCCCGCGCCTTAGTTTACGCTACTGCCAGGATGATTGACGCCGGTGCCAAAGATTATACCTTGCCGGCTTCTGAAGCTAAATTATTTGCCTCAGACACTGCTATGAAAGTAACCATTGATGCTATCCAGGTACTTGGCGGCTACGGCTACATGAAAGAATATCCTGTAGAAAAGATGGCAAGAGACGCTAAGATCACGCAGATATATGAAGGCACTAACCAAATTCAAAGGAACCAAATCGGCCTGTCCCTGATCAAAGAAAGCGCATCGAAATCTAAAAAATAGCCTTCGTCCCTACACCTTAGCTTTTTTTAACGCCTCATAGAGTCCGGGATTGAGCTCTTTCAGCCGCCCCATTATCTTCTCTCTGTTTCGAACATGTATTTCTAATATCTCTCTGGCGATTGCTAAGCTATTATTAAAATAGCCATAGTACGTCACAGTAGTGTTTTCAACATGGTAGCTTCCAATGCAATCGATATGGTCCTTTACTAATACTTCCTCGGTTATTTGATATGGGTCCTTACGTAGCTTGCTCAAGACAATGGCTACGGATCGCCAGGGGGTTCTGATGTTTTTTGCTGCTGCTAACCTTACCATCCAGCGCTGATATTTCCCTGCCAGTCCTTCTAGCACAAATTCGGGAGTAAATTCATTGCCCGCTACAGCCGCTCTTACACAGGGAAGAGGCTTCTTTGCAAGAGAAGTTAATTCTTCCGGTGACCTTGCGTTTTCAGCCTGTTCTACCAAGGCTTTTACTTTCGGATTTTCTGCTACCGCCTTCCGGACCTCTTCATTCCTATCTTCATTAATCAACTCCCCTAATGTCTCTTCTAAAGCATAAGGGCTCAAAGCTACTTCTTTTCTAACTAACCAAATTGGATTTTTAGCCAATCCTGATAACTCTTTGTCTGAATTTGTTTCTCTTGCGGACTTCATCAGCTCCACCACCCTGGGATTTTCTTTGGCTACGCTTTTAATTTCTTTATTGAAATCATCTATTAATTTACTCAAGGCGGCATCTGAAACCCGGTTACTTTTCGCCACCTCCTTCCTCACCAGATTATTGCTGTCCCCTGCCAATTCCTCCAGGACATCTTGCGGAGTATAGACATTCAAAACAACCATCATTTTAACAAGAGGATTCCAATTTTTAGCCCGCTTTGACAATAATAGGAAGTTTGAAGTTTCAGCCACTAACTTAAACTTTGAATGACCAGGAAGAGTTCGCTGATATGCCAGACTGAGCAGAACACCTAACCCTCCCCCAAAAACTCCTCCCCCAATTCCTCCCCATACCGCATGATCAACAAAACTTCCTGCGATGGCTCCGCCAACAATCCCCAAGAACATTGCTGGAACACCAATTCTTATTTCAATTTCCTCTTTTAACGTTTCACGATAAAAAACTTCTGTATGATAAAAATCTGACCATTTAACCGGCATGGGCGGCATGCTACGCTCCACTTCCACTTTTAGATGCCTGTTTTCTAATATGCCCTTTGCCTTTTCCAATCCCCTGTCTGACAAAGTATTTAAAATCTTTTTAATTTCTCTTTGACTTCTTCCCTCTGAAATTTCAACTTCCTGTACCCCGGCATTATATAAGCATCTCGCATAAAACCCCGAAGAAGCCAAAAGTTCTCCTTGAACCTTAAGCCCATTACTATCAACTGATATTTTCAGATCGCTGTTTGAACTCAGGTTTCCAAGAGAGTTGGTTACGCTCCGGGCTCCCCTTGTGGGCGTTAATCTGTTCCAAAGCAACCTTATTCTGCCAACCGCTCTTTGACTTAAATTAATTCTTACTTTCCCAGCTATATTCGCCATTTATATCATTCCTCAACTAATTATCGCTATTTTTTTGTTTAAGTTTCATCTTTTCTTAAGATTATTTTTATGGTATACTTCTGGGTTCAAGGAACAAAAATTCCTTACAAAACCTTATGAACATCATAGTCTGCATTAAACAGGTCCCAGATACCACAGAGGTTAAAATAAATCCAGAAACAAACACGCTCATTCGCGAGGGTGTGCCTTCTATTGTTAATCCCTTTGATGAGAACGCACTCGAAGCTGCTTTGCAGCTTAAGGAAAAACACGGCGGCAAAGTAACAGTTATCACCATGGGCCCTCCTCAAGCAGCTGAAGCCTTAAAAACAACAATTGCTATGGGCGCTGATGAGGTAATCCTGGTTTCCGACCGGGCTTTTGCAGGCTCTGACACCTGGGCTACTTCATACACTTTGGCCCAAGCAATTAAGAAAATCGGCGAGTTTAACCTGATCCTTTGCGGCAAACAAGCAATTGATGGCGACACTGCCCAGGTTGGCCCTGGCATTGCTGAATGGCTGGGCATTCCTCAAGTAACC
>JAHIUL010000116.1 GCA_018817195.1 Candidatus Margulisiibacteriota bacterium | reverse complement strand
TAATATATAATATTTTCCTCCACATTTGTTCTGATAAAATATTTTATCAGAACAAATGTGGAGGAAAATATTATATATTAATGATCTAATCTTTCCTCCTCCCGCCCCGTTTAGCGGGGCGGGAGGAAAAGATTCTATTACTTCAATTTAGTAATACTGCAGTCACGTTTAAACAAAGAGTTTATGGTTAGTTCGTGAGGCAGTCGACGTGGAAAGAGATGGTGTTCCCAAATCCATCCGGAAGATCTTGCACGACATACCCAGTTTCAGGAAAAGTGTAAGTATAGTGGGGATAAACAGGATACGTGAATCCGCCTACAGTTGTACTTGGCACCGCCAGTCCGTTGGGACCGACCGGATTAGTGCTGGAGTCGATTCCGCCGCTGACCGCGGTCGTGCCCACTGGGCAAGACCAACCAGCCCAACCACCATCACCAAATCCTGTCTGGACCCTATCGATTCTTGTCAGGGTCGGGCAAGTCAAATGCGCAACAGACACAGCAGTCAATGTCATAGTACCGCTATAACTTGCAGCTGGCGGGTATGGGAATTTGGAAATATCAATGGAGAAATCCATTTCATTTGTTTCGGATAAATCTAATGTGTTATTTAGTTTCTTGGCAGCGGCAAACGGGTTATAGACTACGAACGTTGCATCGCTTCCCACTCTGCCGTCATATTTCACATTATATGTCGAACCAGTCTGGCCTAATCCCATATCATCCTGCTGGACCTTCATGTCAGCTCTGGTATTGCCAATATTCCTGACGGTTGGAAAATTATCACCATTGCTGAAAGTCAAATTACCATTAACGACTTTGTGAGTGTTTAATTTTACATTGCCATAGTTAACGGAAGTAAAATCAACTTCAAAAGCTGTTGATGGCAAATATTTGAAGAAGTTCTCTAAACTACCATAAAGAGAATCAGTGTCTTGAGCCATAACTATAGTTCTGTAATCACCAGCCGGGTCTTCGTAAGAAAGATCTTTTTCAACACAAAAAACCTTGGCTGTTTCTTTCATTAACTCGCCGTCAGCTGCACAAATCTCGTCGTAATCATAGCCAGAGTTCCATACAGGCAGGTTAGTATTGTTGGTTCTAATTTTATTGCAGATAAGTTCAATGCCATCAGCTTTAGCAGTAGCCGCGTTTGTAGAAAGTAGCTTAAGCTCATCTTCCTGCATCAAAACACCGCAACCCGCGGTAGCAGAACCATTCTGGGAGGATAATTTAACGTGATGTTCGCCCACAGCAATGTTTACTGGATAAAAAACATCTGCGTAAACACCTGCCAGATCAGCCATACCATCTGCATCAGTAACTACTGCACAAATGGCAATTCTTTTGTTTACCTGGTATTGGCTGGACGGCAAAAATTGAGCTCCAGCTGTAGTTGCATCATCAGTGCCCAAATATTTGCTGTTTCCATCTTTAACTACATTCATCTCCCATTTGACTTTAACTATTGGGGCAGCGCCATCACCCGGATCGCGGGTTAATCCCGTACCAACGCCAATTTCAACTGCTAACACTGGCAGACTGCTCATGCTTAGAGCTAAGGATAACATTGTAATTATTATTAAGGTTTTCTTCATATGATTTTTTTTATTAGGCCGTATTTATAAGAAATGTTTGAACATTTTATTTGCATTCGACCTTTAGTTCCTCCTTGTTTTTATGCTGTTCTTATAAATACTGGCTTTCTTAATTATTTAACTCACCTTTGCTTCTAAATTTTTCAGGAGCTTTTTTATTGTGAGTTTTTATAGTAATCCGCTTGCTTTGAAGGTAAGCCGGCTACTTTTTTTAATCTTCTCCGTAAAAAAGGAGAAGTCGACCTTTAATTATATAATTTTGCTTATATATTAAATTATTGTTAAAAAACGCCTGCAAGAAGTAATAACTAAAAAAAGTTACTGCTTTTTGCAGGCGTTGATGTTTTGTAAGGTAAAACGTAGATGCCTGGCTTTTAATATTTAATTTTCAAACTGATATATTATTTTTTCAGATCGGGTAGGGAAAGGTTTCTTCCATTTCGTGTTGGTAGCCGTTGGTATTCGGGTCGTAGCATTTGCAGTGGATAAAGATTTCTTTGCTGGTCAGAGTTAAAAGATTGATTGATTTGCATTTGGAGCATTTTTTTTCCTGCTTAATCATACCTTCGGTTTTAAAAATAGTCGTAAAATGATTTGAGCATCTAGCGCAGCGCCAGATATATTTGTTTGAATTTTCTGACATAACTGAAACGGCTAGCTTATTTTAAAATTTTTGTTTAGATCGGTAGCAAGAAATAATTAAAAAAGCCTGACAGCAAAAAAGCATCAGGCGCTAAAAACAATAACAAATTTATTACAACAGTATGGAAAATAAGTTATAAAACTTTTGGCTTCCATATTTTTTTTTAAGTAAAAATTAAGCGATACTTTCCTAAATTAACAAACAAAAAAAAGAATGTCAAGCAGAAAAAATTAAGCTAATATTAAATTAAAATTTACTGGATAAAAATAACTATTATGGGATAAAAAAAGTGT
>JAHIUL010000115.1 GCA_018817195.1 Candidatus Margulisiibacteriota bacterium | reverse complement strand
TTGTTTTTTTTAAAATCATTGAGACCAATAAAATATACTTTTGTTTTGCCGTATTTCCCATTTTTCTTATGTTTCCAAACTTCTTTAAAGGTGCACCCTTCTATAGAAGTTAGCAAGTCAATTCTTACTGGGTCGTAACCTAGCTGAATAACTTGATTTTTCTTAGTAAAATCCTTACTTGATAGCTTTAATGTTCCAAAACCAAAATCTTTCAGCGCCTTGATTATTTTGCTGCCATTCTCTTTGCTTGCTTCAACAAAGATGTCCATATCTTTGGTATAGCGTGGGCGAGCATAAAAACCTAAAGCAAATGCACCAACAATACAATACTTTACCTTATGTTTGTTGAATGATTTTAATAGATCTTCGTAATCTGCCTCGACCATCATTTTTAAAAAGTCCTTTTAATTTAAAGTACGATTCTCTAAGGAATTGGATAATGTCCAATCTTTCTTTTGAGGAAAGACTGGAATAATATTTTTGATCGGCTTTTTCCGCTTCTTTAAACGAAGGGAATTTTTTAACCCAGTATTTTTTCATAAAACTCTTATTGACTGCCCTTTTGCAGGGCAATTTTGCCGGTGCGAACTAATTCTTTAATGCCAAACTTAGTTAAAAGTTTTTGCATATTCTCGACTTTTTCTTTTTCTGCAGAAACCTCAATCATCAAAGCGTTTTCTGATACATCAACAATGCGCGCTTTGAACATATCAGCAATTTGCGTGATTTCTCCGCGTGTTTTTTCATTAGCGCTAACCTTAATTAAGGCCAATTCTCTTTCGATTGCCTGGTCTTCTGGCAGGTCAAAAACTTTGAGCACGTCAATTTGCTTATATAGCTGTTTGGTAATCTGCTCCAGCGTTTGCTCATCACCATCAACCACAATGGTCATGCGGGAAGTGTTTGGCTTTTCAGTTGTCCCAACTGCCAAGCTTTCAATATTAAATCCACGACGGCTAAAGAGCCCGGACACTCTGTGTAGCACACCTGGTTTATTTTCTACTATTACAGAAATTGTATGTTTCATAATTAATCAATCAATCAACATTTCGTTGATTGCCTGTCCCGGCGGCACAAAAGGAAACACGTTCTCTTCTTTGCACACCGCAAAGTCCATCAGCACTGGGCGGTCTTTGATCTTAAGTGATTTTTCAATGGCTTTTTTTACATCTTCCGGTTTGGTTATGCGCATAGCAGCTGCGCCGTACGCTTCAGCAATCTTCACCAGGTCCGGGTTATTGCAGAGGTTGGTTGAAGAATAGCGTTTATCATAAAGCAGTTCCTGCCATTGCCTTACCATGCCAAGGAAACAATTGTTAAGCACTGCAATTTTGATCGGCAGTTTATTGTTAACCGCAGTTGCCAGCTCTTGGATGTTCATCTGGATGCTGCCATCACCTGCAATGTCAAAGACAACAGCTTCGGGTTTGCCTATTTGTGCGCCGATGGCTGCTGGAAAACCATAGCCCATGGTGCCCAGGCCGCCGGATGACACCCACATCCGCGGCTTCATGAATTTTGAATATTGGGCAGCCCACATCTGGTGCTGACCTACTTCTGTACAGATGATTGCCTTACCTTCTGTTACTTCGCGGATCATTTCCACCACGTATTGAGGCTTGATAAATTTGTTCTTTTTATAGCTTAATGGATATTTGCTTTTCCACTCTTTAATCTGTTCCAGCCAGGCGTCATGTTTTTCTTTAGGGCAGTCAACTTTGGCTGTCAGATCATTTAACGTTTGTTTTACATCGCCCACGATAGGCACATCTGCCCGCACGTTCTTGCCGATTTCTGCCGGGTCGATATCAATATGAATATGCTTGGCTTTTGGCGCAAAGCTTGGCAGATGTCCGGTTACCCGGTCATCGAAACGCGCGCCTATAGCGATTAGCAGGTCGCATTCTTGCACTGCATAGTTAGCATAGGCAGTGCCGTGCATACCCAGCATATTAAGCGCTAGTTTGTGCGTTTCTGGAAAAGCGCCCAAGCCCATCATGGTTGTAGTTACTGGAATATTTAGTTTTTCAGCAAATTCTTTTAATTCTTTAGCTGCGTTTGATGAAATTACCCCGCCGCCAGCGTAAATCAGCGGCCGTTTGGCAAGGGAAATCATCTTAGCCGCGGCTTTTATTTGCCTGGGATGGCCTTTGAGCGTTGGCTTGTAACCCGGCAGGTTAACTTTATCCGGATATTTAAAATTAAATTTCTTAATTTGCGCATCTTTGGCAATATCTACTACAACAGGCCCAGGCCGGCCAGTGCCGGCAATATGAAAAGCCTCTTTAATTACAGTTGGAATTTCTTCCGCGGTTTTAAGCAGATAATTGTGTTTTGTTATGGGCTGGGTTATGCCGGTTACATCTGCTTCTTGAAAGGAGTCTCGTCCGATCAAGCTGGTTGCTACTTGACCCGTTATGGCCACCATTGGGATTGAGTCCAT
>JAHIUL010000114.1 GCA_018817195.1 Candidatus Margulisiibacteriota bacterium | reverse complement strand
TCGCTTAAAAGTTACCCCGGCTGATGTCTCGCGCACCAGTTTTATTGAAAAAGGCAATTTCTTTGTTTCTTTTGCCTGCCACAACAATAAAGAAAGCGCGGTTGATTTAATTATTGACCCAAGCATTGTCTTTGGCCAGAGTACCAGCCTGGAACTGCCTGCTAACTTTATTGACAGCAAAACCTTTAGCGTACCGACCAAACAAACCCTGGAAGGCTACATCCCCGGAGCCTTTGCCTTTAAAAAAGCCTTATTAAAAGCAGGCGCAGAGCTAGCCATCCGCTCTGTCTTTGGCCAGATTGATAACCTGCCTATTTTGAACAAGATCAAAAATAGAATTGCCAGGAAAAAGTATTTTGAACAAAAAGCTAAAGAAAATAAAAGCTTAATTGATGATATTTGCGACTCAATGAAAATAGAAACTTCCTCGCGCACCTTTGACCTTTATTCACAGCAAACATTTTTGGATAACACCATGCGGGGCGGCTTACCCATCACCTTTGACGGGAAAGTCCTTTATCTCTATTACCGCAAGCACGGCGATATGGAGCGCGATTATAATGATTTTAAACTTGTGCCCACTTATTTTTCCCAGGGCAACGGCAACTACCGCGATATCAACCAGAACCGGCGCAATGATGTGTTTTTTAACCCGGAAGTTGCGGAAGACAACATTATCCGGTTTTTTAATCTGACCCAGCTTGATGGTTTTAATCCATTAGTTGTCTTAGGCAGCAAGTTCTATCTTGAATCAGAAAAAGCTGCAAAGAAACTGCTTGATAAACACGTAAAAGATTATAATGATTCCTTTGCCAAAGAGCTGCTTTCTCCTCTGCTGGTTGGCCCATATCTCAAAGGCCTGGAAGAAGCAGGCGTGCAGTTTAAAACAACTAAAGTTGCCTTTGCCACTGATTTAATCAATTCAGCTAAGATGGTTGAGGACGCTAACCATGGCGAAGGTTATTGGATTGACCATTTTTTCTATAATACTGATTTGCTGGAAAGTTTTGAATGCATCTACCCGGAAAAGCTCCATGATATTCTTTTTAACCAAAAGATATTCACCTATTACGATAACGATCATGTTGTTTTAAGCCGCAAGGGAAAATATTGTGTGGATGAAGGCCAGGCCAAGCAGTATGAAAGTGTAAAAGTTGACCCTGATAAAACTAAGTTAATTAACAGCCGAGCGGTTAACCCCAATGCAGTCAGGACAAAGCAAGGCAAGGGCGAGATCTACACATCAACTTTAGCCAGCAAGCTCTTGTGCATTATTGCCAACAAAGCTGCTTCCTTTGACGCCCAGGGCATTGGCCTTGAGATGGAAGCTAATAAACCAGACTGGTATGACGCGCTAAACGGCCTGCCTGCCCTGTTTGGCTCTTCCTTGTCCGAAAGCCTGGAATTAAAACGGCTCTGCCAGTATGTGCTGGACCAAACAACTGATGATGTGAGCGCAGAAATCCCAACTGAGCTTAAAGAATTAATTGACGGCCTCAAGCAAAAACTGGTTGCTTTTTTTGGTTCTGAAAACAGCTTTGAATATTGGGACCAAACCTACGTGCTTAAAGAAGCCTATCGCGAAAAAACAAAATTTGGCATTGAAGGGACAGAAAACACCGTTGATGCAAAATATATTAAAGATTTCTTAATCCAGGTGGCAGAAAAGTGCGAGGCTGGCGTTAAAAAATGCTTAAAAAAATACAAGAATTACTACACCTATTTTATTAATGAAGCAACTGATTATGAACTGAACAACTGCGAAGTTAAAATAAAAGCTTTTACCCAAAAACCTTTGCCTTTATTCCTTGAAGGCTTTGTCCATGCTTTAAAAGTGGTTAAAGATAAAAAGATCTATCAGCTGGTCAAAGAAAGCCCTCTTTATGACAAGAAATTAAAAATGTACAAGGTTAATGCCTCTTTAAAAGACACGCCCATTGAGATCGGCCGGGCGCGTATTTTTGCGCCGGGCTGGCTGGAGAACGAGTCAATCTGGCTGCATATGGAATACAAATACATGCTGGAATTGATTAAAGCCGGCATGTATGAAGAATTTTTTGCTGATTTCAAAAACGTTATTGTGCCATTTTTAAAGCCGGCGCAGTATAAGCGCAGCACCCTGGAAAATTCATCCTTTATTGCCAGCAGCGCTCACCCTGACAAAGAAAAACACGGCCGCGGTTTTGTGGCTAGATTATCCGGCGGTGCCGCTGAGTTTATCGATATGTGGCTTAACATGACTTCGGGCAAAAAGATATTTTACCAGGACCAGGGCAAATTATGCTTTAAGCTTTCGCCAATCCTGCCTAACTGGTTATTTAAAAATGGCCAGTTAAGCTTTACCCTGCTCAGCTGTATTGACGTGGTATATATAAACAAAGCCAAAAAAAACACTTACGGCGGCGGGGTTTCACCCGTTGCTTATAAGTTGATTTATAATGATAAAGAAATTGATATTGAGGGTTCTTTTGTGCCTGAACCTTATTCGCAAACCATCAGGAACAGGGAAGTTAAAAAAATAGTGGTGACTTTAGCATGAATTTCCCATATGGCGTGACATATTATCCAGACCAATGGCCCAAAGAAACCTGGGACAAGACTTTAAAGGAAATCAAGCAAGCGGGTTTAAATATTATCCGGTTTGGCGAAATGGCCTGGGATTGGATTGAACCTGAACCCGGCAAATTTGATTTCTCCGGGATGGACCACACCATGAACCTGTGCGCTAAACATGGCATCAAGGTCCTTTTGGGCATTCCAACCTCCCAAGTGCCAACCTGGTTTTATCGTTTATATCCTGACAGCCGGCCAGTGGCCAATGACGGCACGCTTTATCCAGAATACGGGCCCAGGCCAAATGTTTGCAAAGATAATCCTAATTACAGAAAATTTGCCGCCCGCCTCGCCAAGAAAATGGCTGAGCATTACAAAAACCATCCTGCCCTGCTCTACTGGCAGCTGGATAATGAGCCAGTTTATCCGCCGCTTGACCATACGACCATCCAAGACTACTGTCATTGTGAGCATAGCCGCGCAGCTTTTATCGCCTGGGTTAAGAAAAGATACGGCAATATTAAAAAGTTAAATGAAGTTTGGGGCGCCAGATTCTGGACCACAACTTTCTCAAGGTTTGAAGATATCAGAACACCCAAGTCCGGCATTTGGGAAGCAGTTTCCCCCCACATCTTTTTAGACTGGTTCAGGTTTAAAACTGACAGCATTAAGGATTGGATCAGCACACTAGCTGCTATTGTTAAAAAGATAGATAAAAAACATAAAGTTGGCACCAATGGCTTTGTTGGCATCTCAACCCGCGTACCAGACCACAGCTTGATTGGTGACAATATTGATTTTTACGGCCTGGACGTTTATCCCAAGGGCAGCCGCATGAAAGAGCCAGACCTGGCTTATATTTATGACCTATGGCGCAGTTATTGTCGGGCCAGCGGCTGTGAATTCCACATCACCGAGCTGCAGGGCGGCCAGAATGTGCGCTGGGGCGCGCCAGAGTACGTGGAAGGCCCAGAAATCAAGGGGTGGACGGAATTAGCGGTAAAACACGGGGCACAGGCCATTTTGTACCACAATTGGCTGCCGCCATTGTTTGGGGCAGAAACTGGTGGATTTGGCATCCTTAAGGCTGATGGTTCATCAACTAAGAGACTGGAAGTCATAAGACAACTTGCTAAGAAAATCCAAACTTCAAACGTCAAACTTCAAAATAAATCCAAAATCCCAACTCCCAAAATAGCCATAGCGTATCTAAGGTCTGCTGATGTTGAAACCTACCAGGAACAAGGCCCGCCGCGCGGTATTGCTGGACAATGGGAACCAGTTCGCGTTGAAATCGGGTTGATGTACACACTGTTCTCCACTCAAGGAGCTTACAAGGCAGTTTACAAAAAAGGCCAGCCAGTTGACTTTATTTTTGAACGTGATTTGGACGCTGGGAAATTGCCCTATAAGACAATCCTAATGCCTAACCCCTATCTCCTATCCACCAAACAATATAACAATCTTAAGAAATGGATTGCCAAAGGCGGAAGATTAATAACTGAAGCCAGATTCGGCATCAAAGACCAGGACGGACATCTTTATCCAAATCCATTGATGGAAGATTTATTGGGAGTCGTTCATGAATATACAGTTCCAACTGCTAAGGGATTTTTTGATGGTTTAAAAGGTAAAGGGAAAAGGCCCCAAATTATCACTAAAAAGATCGGCAAAGGCAAAGTTATTTACGCTAATTTCAGTATTTTCCTTGAAATCAATTCCGGCAACAAAAAGTGGACCAATTTAGTTAAAAGAAGCATCTAACCCCCCTTCTGCTCGCCTCAATTTTATGATAAAATATTATTTCTGGTTAACATGTCATTCCCACGAAAGTGGGAATCTATTTAATAATAATTTGTATGGATTCCCGCCTACGCGGGAATGACATTTAAAAGGAGCTTCTATCATGAAATTTGGTTATTTTGACAAAGAAAACAAGGAATATGTCATCACCCGGCCCGACACCCCGCTTCCCTGGATTAATTACCTTGGCGCAGAAGATTACTGTGCTCTTTTCAGCAACACAGCTGGCGGCTACAGCTTTTACAAAGACCCCAAAGAAAGAAGACTGCTGCGTTATCGCTACAACAATGTTCCCATGGATCGCGGCGGCCGCTATCTTTACTTAAAAGACAACAAATCAGACGATTATTGGTCAGCATCCTGGCAGCCGGTCTTAAAAAATCTTGATGAGTATAAATATGAATGCCGCCATGGCCTGGGCTATTCAACAATTACTTCAGAATATGCTGGGATAAAAACTAAAACCACTTATTTTGTACCAATTGGCGAAAACCTGGAAATCTGGAAAATGGAAGTTAAGGCCGTAGACGATAAACCGCATGATCTTTCCTTGTTTTCTTTTGTTGAATTCTGTCTCTGGGATGCCTTAAATGACATGACAGATTACCAGTACAACTTAAATATCGGTGAAACTGAAGTTAAAGATAATATCATATATCACATATCTCGTTACCGCGTTCAGCAAAATGTTGTAACTTATTTTTCCTGCGCCAATGCAAACGCTAAAGGATTTGACACCCAGCGCAGTGATTTTATGGGCAGATACGGCGATTGGTCAGCTCCGCGCGCGGTGCTGGAAAGCAAAATGAACGGCTCAATTGCCGGCGGCTGGTCTCCGGTTGGCTCGCAAATGTTTAATTTAAAACTAAAAGCAGGCGAAACCAAGACATTTATTTTTGTGCTTGGTTTTACTGAAGACATTAAAGAGCCGCCTGCTAAAGTCAGCAAATACGAAGACCCTAAAGCTGTTGATGAAGCGCTAAAAAAACTGGCTGATTATTGGGAAGAAAATTTAAATAAGTTCTCAGTCCAGTCAGAAGACCCGGAATTAGATTTAATTGTTAACACCTGGAATCAGTACCAGTGTTTAACCACATTTAACTGGTCGCGCTCTGCTTCATATTACGAATCAGGCATTGGCCGCGGCATGGGTTTTCGTGATTCTAACCAGGACACATTAGGTTTTGTCCATTTAATCCCTAAAAAGGTTAAACAAAGGATTATTGATTTAGCCTCCAACCAATTTGAAGATGGTTCTGCCTACCACCAGTATTCACCATTAACTAAAAAAGGCAATGGCTCTGGCTACGGCGACGACCATCTCTGGCTCACTGTTTCTGTACCTGCTTATGTTAAAGAAACAGGTGATATCCGCTTTTTAGAAACTGAAGTGCCGTTTGTCGGCGGAGAAAAAGGCACAATTTATGAACACATGGCCAGGGCAATTAACTTCTCCATCACCCACCTTGGCCCGCACAGTTTGCCAAAAATCTATTTTGCTGACTGGAATGACTGTTTAAATTTAACTTATGATAAAGAAAAAGCTGAGTCAGTCATGAT
>JAHIUL010000113.1 GCA_018817195.1 Candidatus Margulisiibacteriota bacterium | reverse complement strand
TGGTAATAACATTGCTACACCCTTAATGTCACAAAGTGTGGCCAAAAAAGGAGGTAGGCGATGGGTGAAATAGTTCCAATTGCAAGGATAGAAGGCAAGATCTACATTATTAGAGGCCAGAAAGTGATGCTGGATAGAGATTTGGCTGAGCTTTATGGGGTTTCAACAGGCAGGCTCAATGAACAGGTGAAAAGGAATATAGAAAGATTCCCCAATGATTTTAAATTTTCCTTAACAAAAGAGGAAATTTTAAGGATATCGCAATTTGCGACATCCTCGACCAGTGACAGCAAGATTAAATATTCCAAAAATGTCAATGTATTTACCGAACACGGGATACTGATGTTAGCTTCTGTTCTTAATAGCGGCAGAGCAATTCAAGTAAATATTCAAATTATGAGAGCTTTTACCAAACTAAGGAAAATTATGTTCCAGAATTCTGATCTTAAGCGAAAAATAGAAGAGTTGGAAAACAAGTATGATCATCAATTTAAAGTTGTTTTTGATGCAATTAAAACTTTACTTAATCCAGTTAGCCCAAAGAAAAATCAAATTGGGTTTTTAAAAGAGAGAGAAAAATGAAGACAATAATTTTAGTGATATTGCTCATTTTACCTGCGATGATGTTCTGCTCCTGCTCAGCTCCGCAAGACAAGGTTGAGACGAAACTCGAAGCAGAGGAGATTGAGGCACCGGTTGAGGAAGAAGTCAGCCGAGAGGCCCAAACGAATAAACCATTATATGTTTATGGGGAGACTAATGATGAATCTTCTTTGAGCGAAGTCATCTTGAAATTAAAGGGTGAGCCTCTCCTCCTTAAGGGACAGGAGGAAAGCACAGGCTACGTGCGGCTAGTTGGGGTGGTCAGTGGGGGAAAGCCACGGGCTTTGCTTGAACTTGGGGGGAGGGGCGTTTTTATTGGTCTGGGTGATAATGTTTCTGGGTACAGGGTTGCTGATATTTACCAGGGGAAAGTTTTTCTTGTGAAAGAAATGGAGGAAGTTAAAAAGTGAAGAAATTAATCTTAATTTTAGTGATTATTTTGTTAATAAGCCCTTATGTTAGCGCTGGAGAATTAATTAAGGAGATGAATTTTAATGATGCGGCTGTTATTGATGTGGTTCAAATATTAGCAGACAAAGCAGGACTGGACCTTGTGATCAGCGGGGATGGGGCAATAGCCCAGAACAAGCGCACCTCACTGCATCTAAATAATATTTATGCTGAAGATGCTGTTTTAAATGTTTTAGAGGCAAATGGTCTTGCTTATGAAAAAAAAGGCAAGGTGATTTATGTTTCTCTAGCTTCCCCGCCGCAAGAGGAAATATCTCAGGGCGGGCGGGTAGAAGTAATTAACTTAAAACATTTAAGCGCGCATAAAATTTCTGATTTGCTTGAAAAATTATTTGCCGGAATAAAAACCAGCCAGGGAAACAGCACAAAATCCATTTTAATAAAAGGCAAAGGCACGGTTATCGAAGAAGTAAAGCAACTGATCGAATCAGTTGATAAGCCAGTGCCGCAGGTGCTGATCGAAAGCAAGGTTTTAGAAATTGCAGAGGCTGATTCTGCCCGCCTTGGATTATCTTATGGCAATGGAGCGTTTAAATTTTTAACGAGTAAAGATGATGGCCAAACCAGACCGGCGGAAGATTTATTGACGACATTAAGGGCCTTGATAACTGAGGGCAAGGCCAAACTGGTGGCCAGCCCGAAAATTTCTACGCTGGATAACCACGAAGCCATAATAAATATTGGCAGCCGCATACCTTATGCTGTTCCTGTAACAACAGGCAGCACAACACAGTGGACAGTTGATTACATTGACGCAGGTGTTAAGTTAAGGGTTACCCCAAGCCTGGGAGAGGGAGATTCAATTACTGCTTTTATCCAACCTGAAGTATCATCCGTGTCAGAATGGCGGACAACCTCAGCCGGCGAGTTTCCGGTTATTACTACGCGCAATGCTCAGGCAACTTTGCGTGTTAATGATGGGGAGACGATTACTATTGGCGGGCTTTTGTCAGAGTCTGATCGCAATAACGTATCAAAAATACCTGTATTAGGGGACTTGCCATTGATAGGTTATTTGTTCCAGAATATGACAGCTGAGAAGACGAAGACAGAGATAGTATTTTTAATAACACCGCATATTATATAAAAGCAAAATTTAAATGGGAACCAGCCTGATCTTGCCTAGCGCCCCGATTTGGTCCTCTTTAATTATAAGCACCCCATCCAATCCACGTATCTTTTTAGCGGCTTTTAACCCGTTTTCTATGTCAGAAACCTGCTTAACAGCATTGCCAATGGCAGTTGCTGCTGCGTCTGCTAGAAAGGCGCTTTTGGCAATAACAATGACAGCATCTGCTTTGCCAAAGCTAAAGGAATGTCCCACTGTGCCTGATGAGCAGCAAACAGAAAATGGCGTTTCCTGCGGCTCAATTTCCAAGGCAATTTTTTCAGAAAAAGGGGAAGGGCCTGCAAAAACACCAACTTTGCGCGGTTCTTTTATGTTGAGAAAAATATCCCCGCCATTTTCAACAATCACTTCTTCAGAAAAAGGCAGCAAGTCCAGACCAACTGCTTGAGCCATTGCGCCGGCTACTGCAGCCATGGGGCCAACCTTGGCTTTTTTGGCGGCTGCTGCCATGTCTTTAATTATTTGCGGAGCTTTACGGTTAACGCGGTGGGGGGAGTAGCTTTTAGCGAATTTTTCATCTGTTTCAAGATATCTTTCAATTTCACCTCGGTGCTTTAGGGCTGAGGCGAGTGCCTTGTCATATAAATTGCTTTGCGCAAGAATCAAAAGATCGGTTTCTTTTTCAATAACCTCAAATTTAATAAGATTTTTTGCTTTTATATAATTTCGATATGTTCTTTCCTGATAATTCATAATAACCACGATTTGATGATATAATCTCCTGTATGTTGTATGGCATTATATCAGATATACACAGCAATTTGGAAGCATTGACATCTGTACTTAAACAGCTGAAAAATGTTGATAAAATTATCTGCCTTGGCGATGTTGTTGGTTACGGGCCTAATCCCAATGAGTGCGTCGAAGAAATCAGGCAACTAAAGATTCCAACTATAGCCGGCAACCATGACAGGGCAGTAACAAAAGACCTAGTTACAACCTGGTTTAATGCCAATGCCAAAGCGGCAGTAAAGTGGACCCAGCAAGTTATTACTTTGGAAAACTTGGAATATTTAAAAAACTTACCCGAAGTTATAGTTGAAGATAAGTTTGAAATCGTTCATGGAAGTCTGCGCTCTCCCTTGGAGGAATATATAACGAATATTTCAGAAGCAATCCCCACTTTTGATTTGATGACTCAACCCCTTTGTTTTATCGGGCACACCCACAGGCCGATGTTTATTGGCTTGAAAAATGACGGCAATTTTGACGGTCGAACATTAAAAGATAATGAAGAGGTTTTTGTGGGTGACTATGAAAAAGTAATCATTAATGTTGGCTCAGTTGGCCAGCCTCGGGACAGAGATCCGCGCGCCAGCTATGGGGCATACAATTCAAAGACTAAAATCTTTTCCCTGCACAGAGTTGCCTATGATATTGTAAAGGTCCAGAAAAAGATGAAAGCAGTTAACCTGCCCCAGTTTCTTATTGACCGCCTGGCAGCGGGCAGGTGATTATAAGACGCCTTTAGTGGAGGGGATACCTTTCTTGCGCGGATTAATTTCACAGGCGCGGCGCATGGCCACGCCGAACCCCTTAAAGATCGCTTCGATTTTATGGTGAGAGTTCTTGCCGCGTTTTAAATCAATATGGAGCGATATGCCGGCTTTATATACAAAAGATTCGAAAAACTCTCTCAGCATTTCTGCATCAAGGTAGAGTTTAATGCGCTCTTTGCCCAATTTAGCGTAGATTAATTCTTTGGTAAACTTGGCTTTAAATGTAAAGTGAGGCCGGCCGCTGATATCTGCTGCGGCTTTTACTTCGGCCAGGGCTTCGTCCATTGGAATAATGGCATGGCCATAACGTTCAATTTGCTTTTTCTTGCCCAAGGCCTTATGAAAAGCTTCGCCTAATGCTAAGCCTGTATCTTCCACCAGGTGATGCAGGTCTATTTCCAGGTCTCCTTTGGCCTTAAGTTTTAAGTCAAACAAACCATGCTTGGCAAAGAGGTTGAACATATGGCCCAAAAAGGGAATAGGGTAATCAATTTTACTTTTGCCTGTGCCGTCAATGTTTAATTCAACCTTAATATCTGTTTCTTTTGTTTTGCGATGGAGTTTATTTTGTCTCTTAACAGTTTTTTTCATGATGGTTTATCCTTCCTTAAAAAGACCAGCTTGTTTGGTCTTGTCTTTTTTGTTAAAAGCCAGTCCCAGGTGCTTATAAGCCGCTTCTGTAGCCATCCTGCCGCGCGGGGTCCTTTCTATAAAACCAATTTGCAAAAGATACGGCTCGTAAACATCTTCAAGCGTAATTGCTTCTTCGTGGATTGAGGCAGCCAGCGTATCTACGCCAACGGGCCCACCGCTAAACTTTATAATAATGGCTTCCAGCAGGCGGCGGTCTGTTTTGTCCAGGCCCAGCTCGTCAATATCAAGACCTAACAAAGCTTTTTGCGCGATCTCCTGAGTAATAATGCCCGATCCTTTTACCTGGGCGTAGTCTCGCACACGACGCAGCAGGCGATTGGCAATCCTGGGGGTGCCGCGTGATCTTTTAGCTATTTCTTCTGCGCCATCTGTTTTAATTTCAATTTCTAAAACTTCTGCGGCATGAATAATTATTTCTTTCAAGTCTTGGGTCGAATAAAACTCCAGGCGATTAACGATTCCAAAACGATCACGCAAGGGGGAAGAGATTTGCCCAATCCTGGTAGTTGCCCCAATCAAGGTGAATTTTGGCAAATCAAGCCTGATTGAGCGGGCGCTGGGACCCTTGCCAATGATTATATCTAAACCAAAGTCTTCCATTGCCGGATAGAGCACTTCTTCAACAACACGGTTTAGGCGATGAATTTCATCAATAAACAAGACATCATTTGTTTTAAGGTTGGTTAAAATGGCGGCCAGGTCTCCAGGACGTTCAATGGCAGGGCCAGAAGTAATTTTAAAGCTTACGCCCATTTCCTGGGCAATGATATTAGCCAGTGTGGTTTTACCTAGACCGGGTGGCCCATAAAGCAGGACATGGTCAAGGTGTTCAGCGCGTTTTTGCGCGGCATTGATGTGGATTAAGAGATTTTCAATTATTTTTTTTTGGCCAATAAAGTTTATAAATGACTGTGGGCGCAGGCCTTCAAAAGCTTGTTCTTCGTCCCGGTTTTCTTCGGGGTTGATTAATTCATTATCCGTCGGAATAGGTTCTTTTGTAGCCATAATAACTTTTCAGCACCTTTTTAACATAATTGCGTGTTTCACGCAGCGGAATATCTTCTACAAATTCATCCAGGTCGAAGTTCTTATATTTTTTAACCCACTTTTCTACGCGGTGAGGCCCGCCGTTGTAGCCGGCTAAGGCCAAGGCTATATTACCATTAAACCGCTTGATAAGTCCAGAAAGGTAATAGGTGCCCATCTGGACATTTACCCTGGGATCATATAGTTTCCAGCGTGAATAACGCATACCCAGAGCCTTGGATATTAATCTGCCGGTAGAGGGTATGATTTGCATCAGGCCGTGGGCCCAGGAGCGCGACAGCGCCCGTGATTTAAAACGGCTTTCTTCTCTGATTACAGCATAAGTAAGGTGAGGATCCACCCCGTATTGTTTTGAATATTTTTCAACATACTGCCAATAACCGCGCGGATAAGAAAAGCGCCACAGCCTGGGATCGACCTTGGTCAGTGAGCCAGATAAGGTAGCTTCATAGATCTTTTGTTCTGCAAAATGGATTGGCTGGGCGAACTTACCCTTCATTATATAAGCATGATACTTGGCAATGTTAGCTTTGTCTTTTTGGCTTAAAGGGACATGCTCTTCTAAAAAAGCCGCTTCTTGCGCTGCTTCATCGCCCAGGCCCAGGGCGATTAATTCTTTGTATTTTTCTTCATGGCTGATAGTTTCAAAAGAGTCGCCGCCGATTTCCTCAACTATTTCTGCAATATCAGGGACATGATTAGCCGCAACTGTTATGCCCAATTTTTCCAGCTCTTCCCTGGCGCGGTAGCCGTAATATGAATGGTCATAGCGCGCGATAGTTGTTTTGTAAATGGCAATGGCATCCTTTTCCTGGCCTATCTTAGCTGCGCATTTTGCTGTCCAAAAAACCAGGCGGTCAGAAGCTTTTTCTGCTGGTAATTTCAGCGCCCGATTAAAGCTTTCGTAGGCAGTCTGATAGTCGCCGTCTTTGTAAGCCAGTTTGCCGATAAGCCAGACAGCTTCATCAAAAAGGTATGAGTTTGGGTAATTATCTATTAACTTATTATAAGCAGCTATGGCAGCGGGCTCGTTTTCCAGCTGAAGTTGGAAATTACCGATATGATAAAGGACAGCAGCTGCTGAGGGACTATTGGGATACATCTCAACCAGTTTTTCCAGTGTTTTAATAGCTGCCTTAGGGCTCTCAAGATAGCCATACGTCAAGGCTAAATAGAGCATGGCCTCTGGTTTGGAATCTTTGTTTAAGTTAATAGTGCTTTTAAAATATTGGGCAGCAGTTTGTAATTGACCTTTCCTCAGATAAATCCTGCCGAGCATGAATTTTGCTTCGTCATAAAAAGAGCTTTTTTTATAATATTTAATAATGCGGGTAAAATATTCTTTGGCCCGTTTATAGTTTCTAACAGTAAAGTATTTAACACCCAAATTATAGATAGTGGCTGCCGGTGCTTCATAGCCGGGCAGGGAGCTTTTTTGGGCTAATAAATCAAGGTGGTCTATGGCTTTTTCCGCATAATCGCTGCCCGGGTGCAATAAATCCAGGTTGCGGTAAATCCTGGCAGCATCCTCATGCTGGCCCATGTTTTCATAAGATTGGCCGAGCATGAATCTTGCCTCAGGAATTACCTCGGTTTTTGGAAACTGCGCGATTAGTTCCTGGAAGACCTTTCTGGCTGCTTCGTGATTACCCTGCTGCTGTTCAAGCTTAGCTATTTCCAGCAGGCTCCTGGGCGCCAGTACGCTGTTTTTGAAATATTGCGGCACAATTTTATAGACCTGCAAGGCTTCATCCGGGTGGTGGCTTGCTTGGTAGGCCTGGGCTGCAAAGAAATAGCTATAGTCTAATATAGGATAAGAAGTATCTTTGATGGCCAGCTTAAAGCTTCTGATGGAATTATAATAATCTTTGCTCTGTAATAGTTGATAGCCCTTTTGAAAGGCTTCCCTTGCCTCTAAAGAGGCTGCCACAGCAGAGGTTGTAACGGCAAAGGATATGAAGGCAATTAAGATGCATCTAAGTTTCATTATTTTTGGGTTTGTTGATTATAACATGGCTTATGTTACAATACAATTTGTGAAAAAAAGACTGGATCTCCTCTTATTAGAAAAAAAATTATTTGAATCACGCGCTAAAGCCCAGGCAGTTATAATGGCCGGACTGGTCTATGTTGACGGGGTGAAAGTTGATAAGGCCGGGAGCCAAATAAATGCTGATGCCGAAATAACAGTTAAAGGCCAACTCCATCCTTATGTCAGCCGCGGCGGGCTGAAGCTGGAAGCCGCATTAAAAAAGTTTAAAATTAATGTTGCCGGCAAGATTGCGCTTGATGTTGGGGCTTCGACCGGCGGATTCACAGATTGTTTGCTGCAGCATGGGGCAATAAAAGTTTACGCTGTGGATGTTGGCTATGGCCAGATAGCCTGGAAGCTCCGGCAGGACAATCGAGTAAGGGTTATCGAACGCACTAATGCCAGGAACTTAACCTTAAATGACCTTGGACTTAAAGTTTCAGATATCAATTTTAGCGTCATAGATGTTTCGTTTATTTCACTTTCAAAAATCCTGCCAGCAGTCTATAATTTGTTAGTGGACAAGGGTGAAGTAGTTGCCTTAATTAAGCCTCAATTTGAGGCTAAAAGAGAACAGGTTGGCAAGGGCGGCATTATCAAAGATGAGAGAGTTCGAGACGAGGTTGTTGAAAAAATCAAGGTAGAGGCGAAGGCCATAGGTTTTGAGGCCAAAGGAATAATTAAATCTCCAATAACTGGAGCAGATGGAAACATTGAGTTCCTGCTTTATCTGGTAAAAAAATGACGAATGTAGTTTTAGTTTCATTATTAATAGGTGTTTTTATCGGGCTGGTTATATTTTTATTTCTTAGCAGGTTGTTTTTTAGCAGATCTTCTAGTGCTCAATCAGACATCCCCAGGTTTTCTGCTAAGGAGGCAGAAAGATTGCTTCAGAAAAATGGTTATCAGGTTCTCAACCGTAGGCAAAAGGCTACGGTCATGACCAATGTTGATGGTAAAGACCATTTAGGCTATGTTGAAGTTGATTTTATTGTTAAAAAAAACGGGAAAAAGTATGTGGCAATAGTTCCTTTGGCAGAAGGTGAAACAGATCCTAATGAGCCAATTTTCCGTCGCAAATTAATGGAAATCGACCGAGCTTTTGGATTTAATGGCGTGATTACTCTGAATCTTGGCAGCGGTCAGGTCCAGCGCGTCAGTTTTCGTTTCCCCCATGAAAAAAATATTGACTTTTATTTTCGTTTTTTGATAGGTTTATTCCTTGTGCTGGGGATTATTGGTATAATTTGGTTGTTAGCCATGTTGAAATTGATCTGAGGAGGAAACCATGACAACGATTGCGGTAATTTATAAAAAAGAAGACAAGTTAATTGCTGGGACTGCTGTGCAGGTGATTAAAGAATTGAAAAAAATGGGGTATAAGATAAATTTGGCCGGAGCCAAGCTTGCTATTACCCTTGGTGGAGATGGAACTATCCTGCGGGCAGCCAGGATTCTTGCCAAAAAAAACATTCCGATCCTTGGGGTTCACATGGGTGGGTTAGGTTTTCTTTCTGAAATTGAATTGCATGATTTAGGCGATGCATTGGATCAGATTAAGAAGAAAAAATTTAAGCTTGAGCAAAGAACAATGATTGAGGCCTTGGTCGCAGGCAGGCAGCTGGTTGGATTAAATGATATTGTGATCAGCAACAGCGGCATAGCCCGTGTTATCAAGTTAGAGTTAAAAGGCATTGCGGAATACACATCTGACGGTTTAATTTTTTCAACTGCCACAGGTTCAACTGCTTATAATCTTTCTGCAGGCGGGCCGATTTTAACGCCGGAATCAAGAAGCCTGGTAATTTCTGCGATTTGTCCCCACAGCATCAATACGCGCCCTTTAGTTATTGAGGAGCCAATAACAGCTGTTTTAAACAGAGGGAAAAAGGCTATCTTAACTGTTGACGGCCAGGAATTTGTAACGCTTCATGAAAGACAGAAAATCAGAATACAGAGGTCAAAGCTTAAGGCAAAATTTATTCGTTTAAAAGGATATAATTTCTTTAAGCGGGTAGGCGAAGCTTTTGGTTTTGGTCCCCAGGTTTAATTATGTAGCGGCAACGTGATAATGTCCGGTTTGGGCAACGTGATAATGTCCGGTTTCTGATAAATAAAGAAGCCCACCTTACGATAAAGAGTTAAGGGGGCAAGAAATGAGAAAGGAT
>JAHIUL010000112.1 GCA_018817195.1 Candidatus Margulisiibacteriota bacterium | reverse complement strand
GTTCTAATTTATCCTTGACTCTGGGGACAACAACATCTGCCTGCGCGCGCGACATAATATAATGTATAAGCCGCGGGTTCAAAAGCGGCATATCGCAGGCAACCACGAAGTTGAGTTCGGCATCAGAAGCCAGGAGCCCAGAATAAATTCCACCTAAGGGGCCAAGCCCCTTGATTTTGTCTTCTACTATCTTAGCCGGAAAAGCCCGATGTTTTTCCGGATGGTTGGTAACAATTATTAAATTATCAAAGATTGGGTGGAGCAGGAAAATGAGGGACTCTATTATGATAGAGCCCCCCACTTTTACGAATGCTTTATCAGTGCCAAAGCGACTGCTGCGCCCACCGGCTAATACAATCGCGTTAGGCATCAGCTTTTACTTTGCTTCTGGCTTTACGTAAACTAACCAGTAGAGCAGGCCGACAAACAGGGCGCCGCCAATCATGTTGCCAAGGGTAACAGGGATCAGGTTGTTCATAATAAATCCGCCCCAGGTCAGGTTAGTTAGGTCAAGACCAGCAGCTGCTGCTGCGCCTGTTCCTTTGAGGAAAATTCCCATAGGAATAAAGTACATATTAGCAACACAGTGCTCATAACCTAAAGCCACGAAAGTCATGATTGGGAAGAAAATGGCCCAAATACGGCCAATGATATTTTGTGAAGCCAGTGCCATCCAAACTGCTAAACATACCAAGATGTTGCAGAGAATAGCGCGGGTAAAAGCCTCGCCCCAAAGCAAATTAACTTTAGCATTGGCGATTTTCAACGCAGTTACGCCGGTTAAGAAGTTGCCGCCTTTCCATAAGCCAGTGTTAAGCATTAACAAGGCCATGAGAACAGAGCCGACAAAGTTGGCAAAATAGACGACTATCCATTTATAAACAACTTTACTAAATGGAACACGGCCGTCTAAGGCGCTCATGAGCATAAGGTTGTTGCCGGTAAAAAGTTCTGCGCCGGCAATAACAACCAGCATCAGGCCCACGCTAAATACAGCGCCAACAAAAAACTTGCTCATACCAACGCCCATAAATTTTGCAGCGTCAGAAGCAACCAGGGTGGCGATGCTGGCGCCAAAAGCGATATAGATACCTGCGAGAATGCCTAAAATGGTAAGTTTCCATACAGCGGCATTAGTTTTTGCAACACAAACAGTTTTTGAAAGGGTATCAGCCACGTTAGCAGGGGTCTTGCAACCAATATTAATTACATCAGCCATGGGGTCCTCCTTAAAAATAAATATAAGCGAACAAGAACGAAACGCGTTTCTTGTAATTCGCACCCCCTTGTAAAAGAAATTTGTGAATCAAATCACAAGATGTAATCTTACAGGAAAGTAGAGGGGTTGTCAAGGGTATATCAGTGCCCTCACCCCCTGGCCCCCTCTCCCAGTCCCTCGACAGGCTCGGGACGAGTGGGAGAGGGGGAAAGTTATCGATTCAGAAAAAGTTATCCCTCTCCCTTTGGGAGAGGGAGGCTCGAGAAAAGTAAAGGTTGAAGATAACTCAGGGTGAGGGCGAGAAAAACTACTTGCCCATAAAGAAGGATAAAGTTTTTAATTCCAGTGCCAAGTCAACATTGCTGATTTTGGTCCTTTTTGAGAGGGATAATTTAACCGGGGTAAAGTTTAAAATGGCTTTGATGCCGGCTTTTTCCAGTTTAATAGCAGTTTCCTGGGCCGCTTCCGCAGGCACGGTTAATATTGCGATTTTAATATCGTTTTCTTCAATAATTTTTGATATTTGATTGATATCATAACATTGGTATCCTTTGATTTTGTGGCCGAATTTTTGTTTTGAATTATCAAATACCGCTATTATCCTGAAGCCAAGAGCCAAAAAGCCCTTATAAGCGGCCAGGGCAGACCCCAGGTTGCCCATGCCGACAATACAAACATTTGTTTCTTTGTCTATGCCTAAAATATTAGCTATCTTGTCGCGCAGGGCCAGCACATCATAACCTGAGCCGCGCTTGCCCAGCTGGCCAAAGTAGGACAGGTCTTTCCTGACCTGCGAGTCCTTGATTTCCAGCAGATCAGCCAAGCTTTTTGACGAGATATTCTTGGCTCCTTGCTGCAGGAGAAAGAAGAGATAACGATAATAAAGCAGCAAACGCTGGACAGTTTTTTCTGGAATACCTTTTCTCATATTTGTGAATTATTTCACATTGTGTCAATTCTGTCAAGAGGGAGTGCTTTATCTTGCAAAAATCCCTTGGTCTGCTAAAATTGTATCTAAAGGAGACCGACATGACTGACAAGAAATTAACTAAAGAAATGACCATTGCTGCAGCGCTTAAGATTAAGCCGCAGATTGGGCCGATCCTCATGTCCAAAGGCATGCATTGTTTGGGTTGTGTGATTGCGCAGGGAGAAACCATTGAGCAGGCGGCTGATGTCCATGGCTTTAGCGCTGACGAATTACTTGAAGAATTAAACAAGGCTTAAGAAGGAGGAGGGTATTATGGCAGATGTAAAAGTTTATTCAACCCCAACCTGTCCTTACTGCAAAATGGTCAAGCAATTCCTCTCAGAAAATAATGTTCAATTTGAGGATATTGATGTGTCAGCCAATCAGGTCGCTGCCCAGGAAATGGTCAATAAATCTGGCCAGATGGGCGTGCCTGTTTTGGACATCGGCGGTCAAATTATAGTTGGCTTTAATAAAGCGAAAATTAAAGAGCTTTTAGGGATTTAGAAGTAGAAGGAGGATAATATTATATGCAAGTCTCGGTAGATCAATCTTTATGCACAGGCTGCGGTCTTTGTGTTGAGCTGTGCCCGGATGTTTTTGCCTGGGGCTCAGAAGGCAAAGTTGATGTTATGAAGCATGAAAGTGATACCTGCAGTATTGAAGATGTTGCTGACCAGTGTCCAGTAGAAGCAATTAATGTCTAAAGCTCTTAGTTTATTTTTTGTCGAGAAATCCACTTGAGAAAGGACATTGTATATTTAAATGAGACTAGCTGGTAAGTTGGCTTATAGTTCCGGCGCCTTGGCTATGGCCCTTTCCTCCCAAGCATTTGCAGCTTATATTCTTTTTTTCTACGTTGATGTGGTTAAATTGCCTTCTTATTTGGCGGCAATTGGTATGTTGATTTTTGGTGTTTGGAATGCAATAAACGATCCTTTAGTTGGATTTATCTCAGACCATACCAGGTCGCGCTGGGGCAGGCGGATCCCCTATATTGCTTTGGGCGCAATTCCTTTTGGCTTGGTTTATTTTTTTGTTTGGAACCCGCCTTTTGACGCGTATTCAAATGTTTCGTTTCTTTTTTTATATTTTGTGTTTATTATCTGTTTGTTTGATGGCTTGTATACTATGACCACGCTTAACTGGTCATCCCTTTATCCGGAAATGTTTAGCTCACTTAAAGACAGATCGCAGGTTAATGCTTATCGTCAAACTTTTGCCATGACAGGTTTGGCCCTGGGAGTGGCAGTGCCCCCGTTAATCTATGGCGCCATGGGTTGGGGCAAGATGGGTATGATATTTGGCATAGTAATTATTGCTTCCCTTTTGATTTCGCTTTTGGGAAGTCGTGAACACATTGAATACAGCCAGGAAAAACAGCTTTCTTTATGGGACTCAATAATTAATACTTTTAAAAATCGTTCATTTTTGACTTTTGCTGTTTCTAATTTATTTGTCCAGTATACTTTTGTCATGATCCTGGCTTCTGTGCCTTTCTTTGCCAAGTATGTTCTGGATGTAAAAACTACCCAGACCGCTGCTATATTAGCCATGGCCTTTTTGCCGGCCATACCGATGCTTTATGTGTGGAAAGCTCTGGCTGTGAGGGTAGGGGCCAAGCGCTGTTTTATGACAGCCATTCTTTTAATGATTCTTTGCCTCATCCCATTATTTTACGTTAGCACTTTTAAGGACACATTAATAGTTGCAGCGCTCTTGGGTTGTACCTTGGCCGGATTTATTCTAGCGGCCGATGTTATTCTATCGGACGTGGTTGATGCAGATGAGGTCCATACAAAGACCCGACGCGAAGGCATGTATTTTGGATTCCACACCTTTATTACTCGTTTGGCTATTGGACTGGAGGCCTTAAGCATTGGCTTTATTTTTTCAAAAACAGGTTATAACCCTTATGTTTATAGCCAAACTTCAGAATTTTTAGCCGGCTTAAGAATTTTAATTGCCGGCCTGCCTATAGCCGCCCTGATGATTGCCTTTTTGATTATTTCTTTGTACCCGCTGGTTGGCAGGGAAAAAATGAAGGCTATGCAGGCTATGCTTAGAGTTGTCCATATCAAAAAGGGTGTGGAGTAGATATTAATCTGAATTGTTTTTCCCGCCCAGCAACAGAAACAATAACGCAGCCCTGACAGCCACGCCATTGGTTACCTGGTCGAGAATTACGTTGTATGGGCCGTCAGCCACTTCTGAAGTAATTTCAACGCCGCGGTTGATTGGGCCCGGATGCATAACCACAACATCTTTTTTAGCTTTTTTCATTCGCTCTATATTTAAACCGTAGAGCCGGTGGTATTCCTCAATTGACGGGAAAAGACCTTTTTCCTGCCGTTCTTTTTGGATCCTGAGCATATTAATAAAGTCAGCGTCCTCAATCTCCTGGTCTAAATTATATGACACTTTAACCTTCAGCTGCTCAATATCTTTGGGAATCATTGTGGGTGGTCCGACCACAACAACTTTTGCCCCGAGTTTTGTTAAGCCCCAAATATTTGAACGGGCTACGCGGGAATGGTAAATATCTCCGACAATCAGGACTTTTTTGCCTTTTAATTTGCCCTTCTTTTCCTGCATGGTAAAGATGTCTAACAAGCCCTGCGTTGGATGTTCATTAAACCCGTCGCCGGCGTTGATGACGGAAGCTTTTATGTTGGCGGCGGCAAGGTGGGGCGCGCCGGCCATTGAATGCCTGATAATAATTGCGTCAGTGCCCATGACTTCTAAATTTTTTACGGTGTCGATCAAATTTTCTCCTTTAACAACGCTGCTTGATGATATGGCCACGTTTGTAATATTAGCAGACAATATCTTGGCGGCCATGTTAAAGGATGTCCTGGTGCGGGTGCTGGCCTCGTAAAAAAGAGTAATGATGTGTTTGCCCAGCAACGTTGGGACTTTTGGGATCGGCCGCGCGGCAACTTCTTTCATGGAGCGGGCGGTGTTAAGAATTAATTTAATTTCCTCAAGTGAGAGATCTTTGAGGCCGAGGAGATCTTTTTGGTTTAGGCTTTTAACCTTGTTCATAACATTGCTGAACTGCTTTAATTATTATATCATATTTATATAAGCTATGAAAGCAAGACATCGAGTTTTTTGGATAATCATTATATTGCTTGTCGCTGTTTTGGCCGTTGCCAGGAGTAAGTTTATAAGGCAAAGCAGCCGCGATTTTTATGCTATGGGCACGCCGATTACGATCAAGCTTTATGGCCCGGCAGATGATTCCCGCTTGATGACTTTTGCGGTTGATGAGATTAAGAGATTAGATAACCTGTTTAGCCGGTTTAATTATGACAGTGAAGTCAGCAAGATTAATCGCCTGGCCGGCAAATCAGGGGTTAATGTGTCGGCGGATACCTTCCGCTGTATTTATTCTGCCAAGAAAATTCACAGGCTTTCAGACGGGGCTTTTGATATTACCCTGGGCTCGCCCTGGGCCCTGGCCATCAACG
>JAHIUL010000111.1 GCA_018817195.1 Candidatus Margulisiibacteriota bacterium | reverse complement strand
AGAATTAGACAATCAAAAAATTAAGGCTCAATTAGTGGTAATCGCCGGCCGCAATAAGAGCCTGGAAATAAGATTGAAAAAGAGTGTAAACAAATTTAGTCTCCCGATTGTTGTCCATGGTTTTACGGATAAAGTTCACGACATCATGGCAGAATCAGATCTTATTATTACCAAAGCCGGACCCGGCACAATTGCTGAAGCCATGGCCATGAATTTGCCTATTATTATTACTTCCTGGCTGCCCGGGCAAGAAGAGGGGAATGTTGAGTTTGTGGTCAGGGAAAATGTCGGCCGGGTGAGCAAGGACCCCAAGAAAGTTGCTGCTATTGTGAAAGAATTAAGAGAAACATCGGAATTTGAAGAATTGAAGAAAAATATTAAACGGGTCAGCCGCCCTAAGGCGGCAGTTGAGATTGCGCATGAAATATCTTCTTACCTTTAGTTTTATAATCTGGCTGGCCTGCGCCGGCTTTGCTGGCATTGGTTTTAATGATGTTCCAAAGGGGCACTGGGCTTATGACTCAGTATATGATTTAGTTAGGATGGGGGTTACCGGCGGCTATCCAGACGGAACTTTCCAAGGAACCCGTGAAGTTTCCCGCTACGAAATCGCCTCATTTTTATCAAAGCTTTCTCGCTATCTGAATGAAGGAGATGCTGTCGAAGAAAAATTACTTAGCGAATTAAAAAATGAGGTTGCTGTTATCAAATTTGAACAGAATGAAATTGACAGAAAAGTTAAGTTTTACGGCAAGGTTGAATCAGGGGCAATTGTTTCTCCTACAGTTAACCGCGGCGGCAAGTTTGATTATCGATTAAAACTTAGCATGCTAAGGGATTTTGATTATGATTCAAACCTTAAAATTACGCTTGATACAGTTGATGCCGGATTTAACAGTAGCTCTGATCGGCCTTTTGCCACCAAGTTAATTGATGTTGAAGGTAAATTTAAAATTGGCGCTTATTATTATAAAGTGAATCTTGGCCCTGGGGTTGTTCCCCACGTAGATTCTGAAGGCATTTTTCCCAGTGAGAACTATACCATTTATATCCGGCCAAAAACTGCTGTTGAGGTTTCCAGAAAAATCGGCAAATTAAGCTGGTCGGGATCTTATGTAACACGTCAGGTGCAGACTTCCGGCAAAATCGGTGTTCATGAATTAACAACAAATATTGAATACAATTATGGTTTTGCAAGCGTTAATTTTAGGCCGCGTTATCTTTTTGAAATAGACGGTCCGCATGATTTTTTGGCTGAGTTAGGAGTGGATTGCGAGCCGGTCAAAAAGTATAAGATTAAGGTCCTTTTAGGAGTTGGTTCGCCCCGGGACGGCACAAGCGGCATGTATCTTAAATTAATTAAAGAAATTAACGACCCCTGGCAAACAGGGACAAACATTGTTGCGCGGTTTGACAAGGTGGGAAGTAAATATCGTGATAATTATTTGGATGAATATGAATTTATTTATCTTAATAATTTTGACCGCTTAATTTTGGATGGAATGGTTGATATCGGCCTAAGAATTGACCAGAAAATATTTGATGATCTTTCTCTTCAATGGAAAGGGGACTATGTGACTGACGGCTGCTACCGCTACGGGGCAGCTTATCCAGAAACATACTTTCTCTGGCAGCTTGGCCTGAACTATAAACTTTCGTCGACAATAGCCGTTGAAGTGTTTTACCGGGCTTATAATGTGCCCAGCGAGATTGCCCAGTTTGCTGACCCTGTGCCTGCTTTTTCTGACCTGTTTGGGGTTAAAATCAGCACCTCTTTTTAATGATTTTGGGGCTTGACAAAAAGGGTCATGGTGATATACTCTAGCCAGCTTATAATTAAATATTAGTATGTTTATTTATAAGCAGGTTTGGGTGGATAAGAAAGGAGGTGAAAGAACTTAGTCAACCACCTGGACAAGTCTATCAGGAGTAGGCTTAAACAGCCCGGGAGATTTAAAGGTAACATGGATACTTTAGGTCAAAACCGAGCCTAGTAGGGTTGAAACTGAAAGACCTCAAAAGACTAAGGAGGAAAAAATGAAGAAATTTTTAGTATTGTTCGTGGCTTTTGCAGTTACTTTTGCAATTGCTACCTCTGCATCTGCTCAGATGAAATTCAAGGATGTTCCTGAGAGTCACTGGGCAGCTTCTGCAGTTTATGATCTGGTAAAGCTTGGCGTTACCAACGGATATCCTGATGGAACTTTCCGCGGTACCAAGCAGATTACCAGGTACGAAACCGCTGTATTTCTTTCCAAATTAGCCAAAGCCGTTGGCGCCGCAACAAACGTTTCTTCTGACATCGATGCATTGAAGAAGGACGTTGCTGCTCTAAAGAGCAGAAGATCACCTTCTGGCGCTGGCTTGCCTTTAATGGGCAGCTATAAAGCTAGCTGGATGTTCGGCAATCTTTTGGCTGAAAAGGGCGGAATCCGCGGAGCTGTTGCTAGCTACAGACTTCAACTTACCACTGTTCAAGATATGGGCGGCGGAGCTGAAGTTGCTATCAACTTGGATACCATGGACTATGGTTTCATGGATGACGGATCTAACTCAACTGGCGGGGCGTTAGCCACTGACCTGATTGACATAGTGTCATCAGTTCCGGTTAACCTGTCAGCAATGGGTCTTGCTGATCCTGTCAAATTGGAACTGGCCGTGGGTCCTGGCTCAAAGCAGCATTCAGCTGATCCAGCTGGAACAATTCCAAGTGAAATTGGCGTAACTTATGTGCGCCCTGGCACTTATATCGCGGCATCTACCAATATGGGTGGTGCTGATGTTTATGGCCGCTATAAAGCCAAACAACATCCTGCTTCTGGAAGGGTTCAGTCAAACCAGATCACCGGTAAAATCGGTTATGCTTTCTCAGGTGTGCCAATGGTTAACACCATGAAGCTTGACGTAACTGGTGACTACTTCAGCGCTGGTCAGTTCTCAACTGAGACCAGAGATCTTAGGGGTATTGTTGGAGTTTCTGCTCCTCTTACCGATAAGATTGAAGCAAGCGCAAAGCTTGGTGTTGGCGGAACTGATGGCTCAAGCAATATGATGATTGCTGGAGCATTGGCTTTGGACGATATTTTAGACACTGGTACTGTTGCGACAATCCAGGTGTCAAAAGTTGGCTCAAAGTTCATCAGCACAGAATATGCTGCTGAAGAATTTGACTATGCTGGTTATGATAACTTTATGCGCCCATTGATTAACAACACAGTTAACATTGGCGGTACAGTTGTTCAGACAGTATCTGATGATATCAAGTTGGTTGGTAAGGGCGATATCAGATTAAATGGTTTGTATGATTTTGAATCAACCTTAAGCAGGCTGACTGCTGAAGGCGGCATTTCATACGCCATCGCTCCAAACACAAGTTTGGATGCTACATATCGCGTTTATAAAGACCAGGAGAACAAAGATACATCAGACATAGCAGCCTTAGGGTTAATGTATAACTTCTAAGTTTACTGCTATCCGAGTTGATTAAAGAAGGCCCCCCGATAATCGGGGGGCTTTCTTATTATATATGGACAAAATAATCGGGAAAAAAATTATTCGTTATCAAGAAATCGCTTCAACCAATGATAAGGCCAGGCAATTAATTAAGCAGGGCGAAGGAGAAGGCCTTGTTGTGGTTGCGCTTGCGCAAAGCAAAGGCCGGGGCAAGCCTGGCTCGGCCTGGGTTTCACCTGCTGGGAAAGGCCTTTATTTGTCGGCTGTTGTCAGGCCGTATAAGAATCCCAAGGACCTTGCGCCAATTACTTTGCTTGGCGCCAACGCGGCTATTGCAGCAATTAATAAAGCGGGCGGCCTGGTAGGCCTGATCAAAGAGCCAAATGATGTGCTGGTTAACGGCAAGAAGATTTGCGGGGTATTGGTTGAGAGGGTAGCCTCTGGTGAAGTTATCATTGGAATTGGGGTAAATGTCAATAATGAGCCGGCTGATTTTCCTTTGGAATTACAAAATAAAGCTACTTCAATGAAAATAGAAGCAGGTAAGTCATTTGATTTGGATAATTTTAGTCAGATAGTTATCCAGCAATTAGACAAAGCTTATCTTGCTTATTTGTCCAAAATTTGATAACATTTTTACCATGGCAATTAGAGGAATTCGCGGCGCAATAACAGTTGATAATAACAATAAGGAAGAAATTATTGAAGCAACCCAGCAGTTGTTGGCGGAGGTTGTTAAGTCTAATCAGTTGAAAGAAGAGGACATCGCTTCAATAATTTTTTCCACAACAGCAGACCTTGATGCGGAATTTCCAGCTGCTGCAGCCAGGCAGATGGGCTTAAATGAAACCCCGCTGATGTGCACTAAAGAAATAGACGTGCCAGGCAGTTTGGCTAAGTGTATTCGTATTCTCCTGCATGTAAACACTTCAAAAAAACAAAAAGAAATGAAACATATCTATCTGCGCGGCGCGGTGACCTTAAGGAGGTAGTTCCCCGATGATTATCATAATGAAGCCAGACTCAACAGATGAGCAAATTAACCATGTTGTTGACAAGCTAAAACAGCATGGCTTTGGCATCCATCTGTCCAAAGGTGTTGAGCGCACTGTTATTGGCGCAATCGGCGACAAAAGCGCGATTGAACTTCAAACGATTCAAATGCTGCCGGGTGTTTCAGAAATTGTTCCGATCAGAAAACCATACAAATTAGTCAGCCGTGAATTCAAAAAGCAGGATACAGTAGTAAAAATCGGAAAAAATTTGCTGGTTGGCGGCAATCAAAAGATAGTAGTAATTGCCGGGCCATGCTCGGTTGAGGGCAAGGCCGAAATGTTAGAAGTTGCAAAGGAAGTCAGTAAGGCAGGGGCGCAGGCGCTGCGCGGTGGGGCGTTTAAGCCGAGAACTTCTCCATATAGTTTTCAAGGTTTGGGCGAAGAAGGCCTAAAATATTTAGCTGCCGCCAGAAAAGCAACGGGCTTGCCGGTTGTAACAGAGGTAATGGACACCCGGGATGTCGCTCTGGTGGCCAAATATGCTGATGTGCTGCAAATTGGCGCTCGCAATATGGCTAATTTTAACTTGCTTAAAGAAGTAGGCAAGGTTAAAAAACCTGTATTATTAAAGCGCGGTCCAGGATCAACTATTCAGGAATGGCTGATGTCTGCTGAGTATATTATATCTGAAGGCAATAAGAATATTATCCTGTGCGAGCGCGGCATCAGGACTTTTGAGACAGCGACCAGGAACACGCTTGATCTTAATGCTGTTCCAGTAATTAAAAAGCTTACCCATTTACCCATTATTGTTGACCCCAGCCATGGCACCGGAGAATGGGATTTTGTGCCGGCTATGGCCAAAGCTGCAATCGCTGCCGGCGCGGACGGCCTGATGCTTGAGGTCCATCCCAGACCAGAAGAGGCAATGTCTGACGGCGCGCAATCACTTAAGCCGGATACCTTTGCCGCTTTAATGAAAGAATTGAAAAAAGTGGCCCAGGCTATTGGCCGGGGAATGTAGCGATAAGGTCCTGTAATTTGTCCAGGTTTTGGCCGGAGAGGGCTGAAATCGTAATTGCCGGATGATATTTTTTTAGCAGGTCTGCCGGTAAGTCTTTTTTTAATTGATCAATCTTGTTAAATACAGTGATAATTGGTTTTGCCGCGCAGTCCAGTTCTTCCAAAACAGTATAAACTGCCGCAATTTGGTCCTCAAAATTGGGGTAAGACGCGTCAACCACGTGCAATAACAAATCAGCTTGCGTTGTTTCTTCAAGAGTGGCTTTAAAAGCAGCCACCAGCTGGTGGGGCAGTTTTTGGATAAAGCCGACTGTGTCTGTTAAAAGAATTACTTTGTGGTTTGGCAGGTAGACCCGGCGGGTGGTTGGGTCAAGGGTGGCAAAGAGCTGGTCTTCAACCAGTACATCTGCTTTTGAGAGTGTGTTTAAGAGGGTTGATTTTCCAGAGTTGGTATAGCCGACCAGGGCTATGCTGGTTAAATGGCTTTTACGCCGCATTTCCCTGCGCAGTGTCCTTTCCTTGATTACTTTATCAAGCTCTTTTTTAAGGTCTGCTATTCTTTTGCGGATGCGGCGGCGGTCAACTTCTAATTTAGTTTCTCCTGGTCCGCGGGTGCCAATGCCGCCGCCCAGGCGCGACATCATCGTCCCGTGGCCGGTTAATCTGGTTAACAAGAAGTTTGATTGGGCCAGTTCAACTTGCAGCGCGCCTTCCCGGCTTCTGGCATGTTGGGCAAAGATGTCAATAATTAATTCAGTCCGGTCAATAACTTTCACTCCCAATGCTTCTTCCAGGTTTCTGTCCTGGGCAGGGGAGAGCGCGCAGTCAAAGATTGCCAGGTTTGCATCTTTGCTATTTATTAAATCACGCAATTCTTCAACTTTGCCTGTGCCAATAAAAAATTTTAAGTCGGGCCTTGCCCGGCTTTGCGTAAGCTGGCCTACTGGCTCGGCGCCAGCTGTTAAAGCCAGCCTGCGTAATTCTTGCAGGGATTCTGTCAGGCTAAAATTTTGTTGTCCTGATAATTCTATACCGACTAAAATTGCTTTTTCAGGGCCGTTGAGCATTGGTTCTTGCCTTATCATATAGTTCTATTATAGCATGCCCCATGTTTGACAAAGGAAACGATCATGTTAAAATGAGAATGGAATGAAAAAAGGTCTGAATTTAGTTGAACTATCGCTTATTTTGCTGGCTGTTGGGGTTTTGATAGCTGTTACCTTGCCTCGCTTCATGGATCTTTCTAATCAGGTTAATATTAACGCCGCCAGAGGTGTATTGGATGATATGCGGGCGGCTATTGCTATCCAGTATGCCAATAATTCAGCCAGGGGGATATATCCTGCTTTCCCACCAAGCATTGAAGCCTCAATGTTTGAAAATGCCAGGATCCCGGTTGAGCCGATCAGCAACAGCAATGCTGTCCAAGTTGGTTCTGCTGAGCCAGCCGCTGTTTCAAGGGGCTGGTATTATGATAGAATAAGGGGTCGAATATTCATCAATAACAAAAACTACGCCAGTTATTGATTCTGCACCCATCTGGACATTACCTGCGGAGGGAAAATGTTAAAAATAGCTGATAAAGAATTCAAATCCCGCCTTTTTGTTGGTACTGGTAAATTTCCTTCCAATCAAATCCTAGCTAGGGCCTTAGCAGCTGCAGAAACTGAAATTGTTACTGTTGCTTTGCGGCGCGTTAATCTTGATTCCAAGCAAAATGAAGATATTTTAGATGCCATAGACAGGGAAAAGTATCTATTGCTGCCAAATACTTCTGGCGCACGAACCGCTGAAGAAGCAATTCGATTAGCTCGTTTAGCCAAGGCCGGCGGAGCAGGTAATTGGTTAAAATTGGAAGTCACACCTGATCCAAATTATTTACTGCCCGATCCAATTGAAACCTTGAAAGCTGCTGAAATCCTGGTTAAAGAAGGTTTTATTGTTTTGCCGTATATTAATGCTGATCCTATTTTGGCAAAGAGGCTTGAGGACGTTGGCTGTGCCACGGTTATGCCTCTGGGATCGCCGATTGGCTCTCATCAGGGAATTAGGACGAAAGAAGCAATTGAGATTATTATTGAACAGTCAAATATTCCTGTTGTTGTTGATGCTGGTTTAGGCGCGCCATCACATGCTGCCCAGGCCATGGAAATGGGGGCTGACGCAGTATTGGTTAATACCGCTATTGCCATTGCTGCTGACCCTGTTGAGATGGCTATAGCTTTTAGGCTGGCTGTTGAAGCTGGCCGCAAAGCATATGAGGTTGGAGTTAAATCCCCGCAAAAGCAAGCTTCAGCTTCAAGCCCGCTAACTGGATTTTTGGGATGAGCTTTCTGGATGCGCTTAAAACCGCGAATATTGGACGGACTAAAACTGCTCAAATAGAAGATGTTGACGCTGTCCTCAAAAAGGACAGGTTATGTTTTAATGATTATCTTGTCCTGCTTTCAGATGCCGCCTCCCAAAAATTGGAAGACTTGGCGCAGCGGGCCAGGTTATTAACTTTAAAACACTTTGGTAAAACTATCCAGCTTTATGTGCCGCTTTATCTCTCCAACGAATGTGATAATGCCTGTGTTTATTGCGGGTTTAATCATAAGGCTGTTGGGAAAAGGCTTTTTCTTTCAGTTCCTGAAGTGGAAAAAGAAGCTGAAATATTATATCAAAAGGGATTTCGGCATATTCTTTTGCTATCCGGGGAAAAGAGAGATAAAGTTACGCTAAATTATTTGAAAGAAGTTATATCTCTTTTGCATAAGAGATTTGATTCAGTTTCTTTAGAGGTTTTTCCTTTATCTGAAGCTGAATATAAGCAGCTGGCTGCTTGCGGGGCTGATGGTTTAACCATTTATCAGGAGGTTTATAGCCCTACTATATATAATAATGTGCATCCATATGGCCCAAAATCAGATTATGAGTTTAGGCTGGACACTCCGGAAAGGGCGGGTAAGGCGGGTTTTTATAGGTTAAATATCGGAGCGCTTTTGGGCTTGGCGCCATGGCAGGAAGAGATGGCTTTGCTGGGACTTCATGCGGCTTATTTAAAAAAGACCTTTTGGCAATCTCAAATTGCCGTGTCGTTTCCCAGGCTCACAGATACTGGGGTGGGGTTTAAAGCCCCGTATCCAGTTTCTGATCGCCAATTAATTCAGATGATATGTGCTCTTAGGATTTTTCAGCCAACATTAGGTTTGGTTTTGTCTACCAGGGAAAAGGCCGAGCTTAGAAACAATTTAATTCCCCTGGCGATTACGCAAATGAGCGCGGAATCAAAAACCAGTCCAGGGGCGTATTCTGGATTAGAAGCTGAGCAGCAGTTTGAGATTTCAGATAAAAGAAGCCTGCAGGAAATAGTTAAGGTTATTGCTCAAAAAGGTTACGAGCCGGTTTTTAAGGATTGGGACAGGATATTTATATGATTGAAATAGTTGTTAACGGAAATAACCGGCAAATGCCGCCTGACGCCAGTATCGCAAATTTAATAAGCCAGTTAAAGGTTAAGCCTCAAGTGTGTGTGGTTGAAGTGAATGGGAAAATCGTGAGCCGTGACGAATACTGCACAAGATATTTTAAGCATGGCGATCAGATTGAGATTATTCGTTTTATGGCAGGCGGATAAAATATGCAAAGATATAGCCGTCAAATTATTTTGCCGGAAATAGGGGAAAAAGGTCAGGAGAAACTTCTTAACGCTAAGGTGTTGGTTGTTGGTTTAGGCGGGTTAGGATCTCCTGTTGCAGTCTATTTGGCCGGCGCAGGTGTTGGGACTTTAGGTTTATTGGATTCTGATGCTGTGGAATTAAGCAATCTTAATCGCCAGGTAATTTTTTCAACTGAAGATATTGGCAAAAAGAAAGCTGCGGCTGCTGCCCAAAGGCTGAAAAGGTTAAATCCAGACATAAAAATTAATGAATATGTTTTGCGCTTGGGGCAGGATAATATTAGAGGCATTATAAGCGATTATGATATTGTAGTTGACTGCAGTGATAATTTTCCTACCAGGTATTTGGCAAACGATGCCTGTGTTTTGGCAAAAAAGCCGCTGGTCCATGGCGCGATTTATCAGTTTGAGGGCCAGGTAACAGTAATTAAGCCGGGGCAGGGACCCTGTTATAGGTGTTTGTTCGCGGAGCCGCCGCCGCCTGGCTCAATTCCTTCTTGTCAGGAAGCTGGGGCGCTTGGCGCCATTGCCGGGATAATCGGTATGATTCAGGCAACTGAAGCGATTAAGCTCATCCTGGGGGTTGGCCAGCCATTGATCGGCAAGTTGTTGGTTTTTAATGCCCTGGAGATGAGTTTTAGGAAAGTAGATATTCCCCAAAACAAGAAATGCTCAGTTTGCGCGTAGGTTCTTGAGCAGCTTGGTCAAGAATCTGTCAAAAAAGTGAAATTTCTCAATGACTTAGTTCGATAATAAACATAGGAGGCAATCTCGATTAAGTCAATCAAGATACTGTAAATAGGGCTTGACTCAGAATACTGTAGCGATTAAAATTTTAACATATGAAATTTTCAATAAAAGTTCAATACGGTATCCAGGCGCTGCTTGAGCTGGCAGTTAAATACGGCGGCGGGTTAAATCAGATAGGTGATATTGCCCAAAGCCAAAAGATACCTGTGCGTTATCTGGAGCAAATCTTGTTGATCTTAAAAAAGAAGGGCTTGGTCTCCAGCAGCAGAGGTAAAGAAGGCGGCTACAGTTTGTTAAAGCATCCAGCTGACGTTTCTGTATTAGAAATTATTGAGTGTTTGGACGGGCCTATTGAATTATCGAATAAAAAGATGAAAAAGGTTCCGGTGGTATTTGAGGCTTTTGAAAAAATACAAAATAATATTATTAACGACTTAAGGGAATTGACCCTGGAAGATATGGCCTTAAAGAAAAGGCAAAAAGAAAGAGCCTATATTTATAATATTTAGGCAATGGAGGTATGTTTAATGAGAATTGCAAAGGATTTAACAGAATTAGTTGGCAAGACTCCCTTGGTCAGGCTTAATCGAGTTGTGGACGATGCTGTTGCCGAGGTTGTGGCTAAACTTGAAACATTTAATCCCTGCTCAAGCGTTAAAGATAGAATTGGGGTTGCCATGATTGATGCGGCAGAGAGAGAAGGCAATATTTGTAAAGGCGCAATTATTATTGAGCCGACTTCAGGCAATACCGGCATTGGCTTAGCTTTTGTCTGCGCTGCCAGGGGATATAAACTTATTTTAACCATGCCGGAGACTATGAGCGTTGAGCGCCGAAATCTGCTTAAGGCTTTGGGTGCGGAAATTGTTTTAACTGATGGCGCTAAAGGCATGCAAGGAGCAATTGATAGGGCTGAAGAGTTATTAAAAACAACAAAAAATGCCTTTATGCCGCAGCAATTCAAGAATCCGGCTAATCCTGATATTCACAGGAAAACTACGGCAGAGGAGATCTGGGCAGATACTGACGGCAAGGTTGATTTTTTTGTGGCTGGAGTTGGAACCGGCGGTACTATTACCGGTGTGGGTGAAGCTTTAAAGAAGAAGAAGCCAGGGATTAAAATAATAGCAGTTGAGCCGGCGGATTCGCCGGTCCTTTCAGGAGGACAGCCTGGCCCGCATAAAATTCAAGGCATAGGCGCAGGTTTTGTGCCTCAAGTGCTCAATAAAAAAATATTGGATGGAGTGGAAAAAGTTACTGATGATCAAGCTTTTACCATGGCCAAGCGGTTAGCTAGGGAAGAGGGCCTGTTGGTTGGCATATCTTCGGGTGCTGCGGTTTATGCAGCTGTTAAACTGGCAAAGAAGAAAGAAAACAAAGGCAAGCTTATAATTGTCTTGCTGCCTGATACCGGGGAGCGCTATTTAAGCACGCCCTTATTTCAAGACTAAAAGGGGGAAATATAATGGCAAAAACAATCAAAGAGATAAACGAGAAGATTAAGCAAGGCAAGGCAGTGGTGGTCAATGCGGAGGAGATTATTGAGATAGTTGCCAAAAAGGGGCTTGCTCAAGCGGCCAAAGAAGTTGACGTTGTCACAACCGGGACCTTTGGCCCAATGTGCTCATCCGGAGCATATTTTAATTTCGGCCATACTAAGCCTAAATTAAAGGCTGGCGGCGGCACAGCACTTTTAAACAATGTTCCAGCCTATACTGGTTGGGCGGCTGTTGACCTATACATTGGGGCGACTGCAGCAACAGTTGATGACCCTCTTAATAAGATCCACCCAGGTGAATTTGCCTATGGCGGCGGCCACGTAATAGAGGAGTTAGTTGCCGGCAAAGATGTGCGTCTACAGGTAGAAGCCTATGGTACAGACTGTTATCCGCGCAAGCATTTAGATACCTGGATAAATATTAATGATTTGAATGAAGCCCTTTTGTTTAACTCCAGAAATGCTTATCAAAACTATAATGTGGCTGTTAATTTATCTGACAGGACGATTTACACTTATTTAGGCACACTCAAGCCAAAACTGGGCAATGCTAATTACTGCAGTGCCGGCCAGCTATCGCCTTTGCTCAATGATCCATATTATAAAACTTTAGGGATTGGCACCAGGATCTGGCTGGGCGGCGGGACAGGTTATATCGTCTGGCAGGGCACCCAACATAATCCGCATGCCCCGAGATTAGATAACGGCGTGCCAAAGCGTCCGGCCGGGACTCTGGCTTTGATTGGTGATTTAAAGCAGATGGATCCTAAGTGGATTAAAGGAGTGAGCTTTGTTGGCTACGGCGTATCGCTCAATGTTGGTATCGGGATCCCGATACCCATACTTAACGAAGAAATATTGAAGTACACTGCTGTAAAAGATGAAGATATTGTTGCGGCAATTGTTGATTACAGTGACGCGTACCCCAATGGTAAACCCGAGGTCCTGGGCGAAGTTGATTATAAGACCGTTAAAAGCGGGCAGATCGAGGTCAAAGGCAAAAAAGTGCCAACTTCAGGTATTTCCAGCTACAAACGAGCCCTGGAAATAGCCAATGACCTTAAGGACCAGATTAAAAAAGGCAAGTTTCTTTTAACTGAAAAAGTAGCTGATCTGCCAGTGGGGGATTCTGCGCCGAAGTTTAAACCCTTAAAAGAACGTCCAATAAAGGAGGGGAAATAACATGGCATCACGCAAAATCGTTTTAACTTTTCCAAAAGATAAAATAGATAAGCCGATTGTTTTTAAGCTTATCAAGGATTTTAACCTGAGCTTTAATATTATGAAGGCCAGTATTACCCCTGACCAGGAAGGCCATATGGTGCTGGAGTTGGACGGGGATAAATCAGAAATTGACAGGGGAATAAAGCATTTGAAAGACGAAGGGGTAAAAGTTGAGCCCCTTAGTAAGGAAATAAGGGTTGATTGGAATAAATGCACCCAGTGCAGCGCCTGTGTTTCGATCTGTCCTACAGGGGCTTTGTACGTCAAGGACCGCAAGACCATGGCCGTAGATTTTGACGCGGAAAAATGCATTGCTTGCGAGCTTTGCATCAGGCCATGCCCGCCGCGCGCAATTAAGGTTCATTTCTAGCTTGATTTGTGTTAAAATATGCCTGCGAGGTGATAAAACATGTCGCAGGCATTAATTAAAGTTTGGAAAAGAGAGTTTGTTTTAGATAGAACTGTTGCTGCTGTTTTGGGAGTTATCAGTTTTATAGCTTTGACTGCTGCAGGGGCTTATATCCGCATTCCTTTGCCATTTACTCCTGTTCCAATTACGCTTCAGACCTTTTTTGTGCTTTTAGCCGGGGCAGTCCTGGGCAAAAGATTAGGGACCTTAAGCCAGGCTGGTTATTTGATGATTGGTATTTTTGGTATGCCGGTGTTTACTGGCGGGCTTTATGGTTTGGCTCGACTTTTTGGCCCAACTGGGGGCTATTTAATTGGTTTTATCCTGGCAGCCGCCATTATTGGCAAGCTTTTGGAAGGCCAAAAAGAGGCTCCTTTTGTTAAGATTGTAGCTATTATGTTTTTGGGCTTATTTATCCTGTTTTTTTGTGGTGTTTTTCAGCTTGCGTTTGTCTTGCATATCTCTCTAAACAAAGCAATTTTGCTTGGTCTTATGCCATTTATCCCAGGTGATATTATTAAGCTGCTGGCAGCAGCAGCTATTTACCAGATGATCCAAAAGCCGGCCAGGCAATTATTTTAAGAAAACCTCAAAATTTGGCTTAATTATAGCAAATATTAGTATAAGTTAATTTGTAAAACCATGCAATTTTTAGTCTTTTTATCCCGATAATACTACTAAAGGAGGGATTGCCATGAGCAACCCAAATTTAAAGACTCGTATAAAAAGATGGTTTAATAGTAAAAGAAATCAACATAAATTAGGGGTTTCCCTGAGGACTGTTGGTGTGATTTTGCTGCTTGCCTTTTTGGTTTCAGTCAGTTCTTCTGGCAGGGAATCAAGGCTGACCAAGTATAAGATACTGGGTTGGGGCAGGGTGACTGCCACAGCTTATAACTCCATGGTTTGGCAGTGTGATGATACCCCCTGGATTACAGCTTCCGGCACCCGCTGCCGAGAAGGCGTAATTGCCGCTAACTTCCTGCCTTTAGGCACCAAGGTCATGATTGAAGGCTTTGGCAACCGCGTATTTATTGTGGAAGACCGCATGAACCGCAGGTATACTAATCGGATTGACATTTGGATGAGGACCTACTCAGGCGCCCTAAAGTTTGGCAGGCGCCAGATCAAGTATTATATAGTTGAAGGTTAAGCCCTCTACTTGTCCATTTCCCATACTTCTAGTATTATTGGTCTATGGCATCAAAGCTAAAAGATCTCAAAAATCTCCTTAAACAAATGGGTACCGTCCTTATCGCCTTTTCTGGCGGTGTTGACAGTACCTTTCTTATTAAAGTTGCCAAAGATACTCTTGATGATAATGTCCTTGCCGTAATTGCTCAATCACCAACTTATCCTGAGAACGAAGTGCGGGTTGCGGAAGCGATGTGCGAAGCGTTGGGTGTTAAGCGGAAATTGATCCAAACTGATGAATTCTCCGATGAAAACTTCGTTAGTAACCCCAAAGAACGGTGTTATTTTTGCAAAAAAGAGCTGTTTTCTAAGCTTCTGCAAATTGCTAAAGACAATAATATCCCTTATGTTCTAGATGGCTCAAATTTTGGTGATATGTCAGATTATCGGCCTGGCACGCAAGCCAAAAAGGAGCTTGGGGTCAGAAGTCCTCTGATGGAGTTAGGCTTTACAAAAGAAGATATTAGGAAATACTCAAAAGAATTGAACCTGCCTACCTGGGACAAGCCTTCTTATGCTTGTTTAGCTTCAAGGATTCCGTATGGCACAAGGATCACCCAGGAGATTTTGCAAAAAGTTGAGCAAGGAGAGAAATTTCTCAAGTCCTTGGGTTTTAAACAGTTGCGAGTTAGGCATCATGATTCAATTGTGCGTATTGAACTTGATAAAGAGTCAATTGTTAAATTATTGCAAGATGGGTTGATGGATAAAATTTCTAAAAAGTTTGAAGATTTAGGCTATCTTTACGTAACAATTGATCTCAAAGGTTTTCAGAGCGGCAGCATGAACTTACCAATACTCGGTGCGGTTGAGGACCAGATAGAAACAGATCCCCATTAAGACTGTCCAAACAAAGGCATATTGGTAGCGGAAAGCCCGGAGCTCCTCCACGATTTCATCAGTATCAACTTGATAGGGATAAATTTCCAGTTCCTTTAATTTGTCATCAGTTTCTAGCAGTGTTTTATCTTGAATTAAAATAGGAGAAGCTTGTTTAACTGCGTTGGGAATAATTATTGTCACGGGTTGTTTCTCGCTGCCTTTAATGTTTAACTGGCCAAGGACATTAAGCTTGCTTTTTGTGTTGGAAAACTTTATTTCAGAGCCAGGCATGACATTAATAGTCTTATTTTGCTCAATAGTTGTTTCCTGCTCAAGATCAACATATTTTGGCCACTTGGTTTGGGCGCTGGCTTTGCTGGTTAAACAAACCATTGGGAGGGAAACAACTAACAGGTAAATGATTAAATTTCTCAAATGTTTAAGCACAGCTATTCTTTCCTCGCTTTAATAGCATAGTAGATACTGCCAAAGAGCAGGGCCCACAAGACTACATATTGAGTCCTAAAAACAGCAAATTCGTCTTTGATCTTCTGGGTCTCAATTTTCATGGGCGCGATTTTAATGCTTTGGATGTTTGAATCGATAGGAATGCGAATGGCTGATAAGCCGTGGGGCATGGGATCAATTAAAGTATCCTCCGCAATTAGGCTGCCTTTGACAATGATCTTCCATTCTTTAGGTGAGACGGTTCCGTCAGCTTGCTCATAGGACCCGTAAATTTTTGAGCCTGGTGTGATTTTTAATGTGGTTCCCTCTGGGACAACAACGTCGTTTTTTAACTCAATCTCTCCTGACCAGACAACCTCTTTACCTGATAAGACTTGTGGGGAAGTTGTGCCAATGGCAGGGATTTCAATGAGCAGAACAGTGATTAATAATAGACATATATTTCTCATTAACGCGCCTCAACCATAATAAACATACCGGCAAAAAGAACAGACCACAGTATAGCATACTGGATTTTAAATGCGTTGAATTCCTCTTTCAGTATTTCAGTATTAATGTCATAAGGTTTCATTTTTAACACGGCCAGGTTCTGCTGGCTTAAGGGAGGGTTGGACAGGATTTTTACTTTTTTATCTTCTTGGCCCTGGATATTGACGGTGCCATAAGAAATTATTTTGTTGCCGTTAGTAACTACTTGAGTATCAGGCGAAATTGTCAGGGTAAATTCTTCCGGCACATAAATATCTTCGATGAGTTTGATTTTACCAGACCAAGTTTCATTTTCAGTCAGGCTCCTGGCGTGGGCCAGGGGTGATAACTGGACCAGCAGTGCTATGATAAGTGTTAAGCAAATTTGTTTTATCATTTTATCTGTGCCTGGTTAACCAATTATAATATAAAGACGTAAATAAATAGACGCCGAATATTACATAGCGGTTGCGAAAAAGCCTGAATTCGGCAATTTCATCTTTCATTGTCAATTCTTCAGGCAGAACAACTACTTTGCTTGTCTGGCCGGAGAGCGTAAGCTTTGGAATAGGGGACAATACAACTGGATTATCCTTTTCCCCTTTAAGCGTAATGTCCTTTGACCAGCTTTCCCGGGTGATAACTAAAGAATCAGCTTGGCAGACAGAAACAGTCAAAATACTAATAAATAATATTAAGGCAATACTTTTTATAAACATCAAAAATATACCTCAGAAGCGATGTAGGCGCCGTGCATGGAGCTGTTACCAGCTAAACTTACATTTTTATAGCCAGCATGCAGGTTAAAATCACCTAAATCTTTATCAAAGTAAGCAATCCAGCCCAGGTCATAACCAATCGTGTTTGGCCCAACCAGTTTTAGATAAAAACCCCAGAGTTCGCTAAAGCTCTGCTGCCATTGGATTTTAGCATTAAGCTCGCTCTGGTTAATAGCGGTGTTGCTGGCTTTGTTAAGTATATTATTATATGTAAGGTAAGAGATGCCGTAGCCAAGATAGTAGGTTGGCGTATAAATTGCGTTATAGAGCAGGGAAATCTCATTAAATGAGATTCTGGTCGTTGAGATTTCGCCGGTGCCGCCCCTGAACTCTGCATTTACTTTTGAAAATAGATTCCCGCGAAACATAAATCCGCCAGTAAGCAGATGAGAATCGGTGTTGTCCTTATGGCTGGTAATTGACCAGTATTCAGGGCCAAGGCTTAAATAATAATCAAATGGCCGGGCCAGGGCCGGGCTGCAGAATATGATTAAAATCAGAGCTTTGACGAGAAGTTTCATCATAATGATGATATACCGCGATGAGCTTTAATGTCAAGAAAAGGATATAGTGTCAAGGCAAAGTGAAAATGTCCGGATCTTAGCAAAATGAAAATGTCCGGATTCAGGCATGGATTAAATTCCCCTTTTTTGATAAAATCCATCTTCTCCAGGGGTGGTTTTTAGGCGGCGGATAGTAGATCCTGGACTT
>JAHIUL010000110.1 GCA_018817195.1 Candidatus Margulisiibacteriota bacterium | reverse complement strand
TAACTGCTCTGATTGCCATTCAGATGAAAGATTTATTGAATGCAGTAATTGTTTTAGCTGCGTTTAGTTTAGTGCTTACCTTTCTGTTTTTTAGATTGCATGCTCTAGATATTGCAATGGCTGAGGCGGCGATTGGAGCGGGGGTTTCAACCGTACTTTTTGTAGCGGCTATTAGCAAAACCAAGAGAGCCGAGCATGACTAAGGTTTTACCGATAATGCTTTTGCTTATTCTCGGCTTTTTTATTTTTAGCGCGGTTAATATCCATTATGGGCAACCCGTTTTTGACAGTTCAAAATATTATATTGATCATGGGGTGGCTGATACCGGAGCCTTAAATATTGTTACGTCAATTTATCTGGGCTACCGGGCTTATGACACATTGGGTGAAGCAACAGTGTTTTTTGCTGCAGCGCTTGGGGTCTTTATGCTCTTAAGAAGAAGCGGTGAAGGAGAGAGAGATTGAGGCGTATTTCAAACGTTGTCCGTATTTTTACAAGAAAGCTGTTTCCTTTTATGCTGCTTTATGGCTGTTATCTTATTTCGCATGGACATTTATCACCGGGCGGGGGGTTCCAGGGTGGAGTGATTTTTGGCTCCGCAATTATTCTGCTTGGTTTGGTCGAAGGGGTCAAGGCAACAGAAAAACGTTTCCAAGAAATGCTGCTCTCCTTAGTTAAAAATATAGGCATGTTGGTCTTTGTTCTAGCTGGATTTACTGGTATGTTCCTAGGTGGCTTTTTCTTGTCAGATTTTATCCCAAAGGGGGAGATTGGTACAGTGCCGAGTGCTGGTTTAATCCTTTATCTCAATTTAACAGTTGGTTTTATGGTTGGCACAGGTATTGCTGTGGTTTTCTATCGTTTAGTTAGATTTGGGAGCAATGATTAATGGGGTTTAATGGTTTAACTGTTGGTATCATAATTATTTTATTGGGGCTCTATGGGGTTCTTACCAGGAAAAACACCATAAAAATGGTTATGTGTCTTTATATTATGAGCTCTGGTGTGGTTTTATTTTTTGTTAGTCTGGGTTATGTGACTGATGGTCAAGCGGCAATTTTTGAGGATGGCAGCCGCTTAATGGTGGACCCGCTGCCGCAAGCCATTATGTTAACAACAATTGTAATTGGTTTGGTCATAACATCATTAGCTCTGGCATTAGCTTTAAAGATTTACGAAGAATATAAAACTGTAGATGTTAGGGATTTAATAAATAAACAAAATGACTAATGCACCAATCTTAATTATTGCGATCCCACTCTTGGCGGCATTTTTAACCCACTTGACAAAGTATGCGAGAGCCAGGCGAGGGGCAGAGTTGGTTGCTTTTTCTGCTTTATTAGCTTCTGCCTATTTTCTTTTAACAACAGCACCTGTTGTTTTATCTGACCAGGTTATTAAATATAACCTGGGCGGGTGGTCTGCGCCTTTTGGCATAAGCCTGCAATTAGATGGTCTTAGCTTCTTTTTCTCCGCAATGGTTTTAGGGGTTGGCTTACTGATTCTTGTTTATTCGCTGGGCATTTATTTATATGCTAGAAGATATTATTCCTTACTATTGATTGCGATTGCTGCTATTTTAGGCATCGTTTTAACCCGCGATATCTTTAATATGTATGTTTTTTTTGAAATGCTGGCAGTGGCTTCCTATGTTTTGATAACGTATAAACACAAGCCCCGAACAATTATTGCCAGTTTTAAATATCTTGTTATGACTGAAGCAACCTGGGTCTTCTTTCTGTTAGCAATTGCTCTTTTATATTCTTTGACAGGTTCTTTAAATATGGATGTGATTGCGGCTCAATTGCCGCAAATTTATCAGGCTCAACCTCATATGGTTTACCTGATATTTTCAATTATGTTGATCAGCTTTGGTATTAAATGCGGCATGTTTCCTTTGCATACCTGGATTCCAGAAGCCCATTCTCAGGCGCCAACCCCGGTTAGTGGTTTACTTTCCGGCTTAATTTTAAAAGTTGGCTTATATGCAATGCTGCGGGTTTTCTTTTTGTTTTTTGGTTCAACTTTACTAGCTCAGGGTGTTGGTAATATTATTATTTTTATTGGCATAATTTCGTTAATTTTTGGTGCGGGCATGGCTTTGGTCCAAGTGGAATTAAAAAGACTTTTGGCTTACTCCAGTATTGGCCAGATTGGTTTTATTTTAGTTGGTTTGGGTCTTGCTACGCAGTGGGGTCTGCAGGGTGCTTTGTTTCATATTTTTAATCATGCGATGATTAAAACAGCGCTTTTCTTTTGTGCTGGTATTATTATTTCGCAAACAGGATTTTGGCGCTTAAATCAGATGAAGGGTATTTGGCGCCAAATGCCTGGCGTGACTTTTGCTTTTTGTCTGCTGTCTTTAGCAGTAATAGGGATACCTCCTTCTAATGGTTTTGTCAGTAAATTTTTTATTATTGAAGCGGTTTTGCTGAAACAGAATTGTTTGATCATGTTTTGTCTTTTCTTAGGAATTTTATTGACTGCAGCTTGC
>JAHIUL010000109.1 GCA_018817195.1 Candidatus Margulisiibacteriota bacterium | reverse complement strand
TTTGCCGACATTGGGATTGCCCATCAAGAGGACTCTTTTCATGCTGAGATCTCCACCATAACTTTATTCGCCATACCGTGGCCAATGCTGATTTGCGTATGGCCAACCTTAAAGGTCACCGGGCCCCAGAGAAAGGCACCGCTTACTTTATTAATTTTTTTACCTTTGCGCACACCCATAGCCTCCAAACGCCTGGCCAACCTATGGCCGCCTAAAATATCGGCCACAACGCCTGATTGCCCAACTTTTAAATCATTTAAACTTATTTGCTTCTTTTTTGCTTCCACTCAGTACCTCATCATGCGCGGACCGCGGTAAAATTTACCTCCGCCTTTTACTTTATTCTCGCTTTGAACCGCTTCATTAACAAAGAATTTGAAACAACTGACACAGAGCTAAAAGCCATGGCCGCACCCGCAATTATAGGACTTAAAAGAAAGCCGGTAAAGGGATAAAGCACACCAGCAGCAATTGGAATGCCTAATGAATTATAAAGGAACGCCCAAAAAAGATTTTGTCTGATTTTTCGCATTGAATAAGCGCTCAAATCAATGGCCGTAACAACGTCGCGCAAATCATCTTTTACTAAAACTATCCCGCCAGTTTCAATTGCCACATCAGTCCCCGTGCCAATAGCAATCCCTATATCTGCTTGCGCCAAAGCTGGAGCATCATTTATTCCATCTCCTACCATCGCGACTCTTTTGCCCTCAGCCTGCAGTTTTTTAATGTTTTCCGCCTTATCCTGCGGCAAAACCTCGGCCAAAACCCTGTCAATGCCAACCTGTTTGGCAATTGCTTCCCCAGTCCTTTTGTTATCACCGGTGATCATAACAACTTCTCGGCCCATACGGTGAAGTTCAGCTACCGCCTCTTTAGAATATTTTTTTAAAGTATCTGCAACCGCGATTAAACCAAGTAAACTCTTATTTTTGGCGACCAGCATAACTGTTTTGCCCTGGGACTCAAGCTGATTAATTTTGTCTTCCTGTTGAGTAAAAGAAATATTCTTTTCCCTCATTAATATGCGATTACCAAGTAAAATTGTTGCCCCTTTTAGTTTTGCTTCAACTCCTTTACCCGAAACAGAATTAAATCTTTCCGGTTCCGGGACTTGAAGGCCTTCAGCTTTAGCCTTCTTAACAATCGCTTCAGCCAACGGGTGTTCTGACCTTTTTTCCGCTGCAGCTGCATCAAACAACAATTCTTTTTCATCTTTGGCAATTATATCCGTAACTTCCGGCTCCCCTTTAGTCAATGTCCCTGTCTTATCAAACACAATAGTTTTAAGCTGAGAAGCCGTTTGCAAAGCCTCAGCGCTCTTTATTAAAATCCCATGCTCCGCGCCTAAACCAGTGCCAACCATAACCGCGGTTGGCGTAGCTAAGCCTAAAGCACAGGGACAGGCAATAATCAGTACGGTTATAAAAATAGTTAAAGAAAAAATAAATGTTTGGCCGGTTAACAGCCAAACAATAAAAGCAAGAACAGCAATTACAACAACTGCCGGCACAAATATAGCGGAAATTTTATCTGCTAACTCTTCCACCGGCGCTTTGCTGCCCTGCGCCTCTTCAACCAGCCTGACAACCTGGGCTAAAAATGTATCCTTGCCGATTTTTTCCGCCTTAAACTTAAATGCCCCGGTCTTATTAATAGTTGCGCCAATAACTTTGTCCCCGGCTTTTTTTTCAACAGGAATGCTTTCGCCTGTAACCATTGACTCGTCAACTGATGAATGCCCTTCAATTACAGTGCCGTCAACCGGTATTTTGCCGCCGGGTTTAACAACTACAATATCCCCAACTTCAACCCCATCAATGTTTATTTCAATTTCTTTACCTTTTCTAACTACAACCGCGGTTTTTGGCTGCAGGCCCATTAACTTTTTGATTGCCTCAGAAGTCCTGCCTTTGGCAATTGCTTCAAAATATTTGCCCAGCAGAATAAAAGTTAATAAAAAACCAGCTACTTCGTAATAAAGGTTGCGCATGCCAAAAAAAGGACTGCCCAGCCAGATAGAAATTGTTACATATAAACTATAAAGATAAGCCGCCCCAACACCAAGAGAAACCAGCGTATCCATATTAGCCGTTCTGGTCTTAACCAGAGAAATTATACCGCGAGTAAAAAAGATGCTGCCTATAAACATAATCGGCGTGGTTAACAGAAACTGGATGGTTGCCGCGTTCTGGACCATGAAAAACGACAGCGGCAGGCCGGACAGCATGGCCAGCATATAATATAGTAAAGGAGAGCTTAAAACTGCTGCACCGATTAAACGGTTGCGCAAATTATTAATTTCTTTCTGCCTCGCTTCCTTTTCCAGATCAACTGTTATTACTTCTTCTTCAATCGGCGTATAGCCAGCTTCTTTGATAACAT
>JAHIUL010000108.1 GCA_018817195.1 Candidatus Margulisiibacteriota bacterium | reverse complement strand
CTCTTTTTTGCCATATTTTGCGTACATGTCGTCTTTAATACGTTTTAATTCTTCCCGCGGCAGGATTGATAAAAGCTCCCAGCCAAGATCTAAAGTTTCTTCAATTGAGCGGTTTTCTTCTTCTCCTTGGGTGAGGTAACGGTTTTCAAATAAGTTGGCAAATTTAAGATAGAGTTTGTCGATGTCAGATAGGGCGCCTTCGCCTAATACAACAACAAGTTCGCGCACTTCACGACCGCGCGCATAAGCAGCAAAAACTTGATTTGCTAATGGAGCATGGTCTTCCCTGGTTTTGCCTTCGCCAATTGCTTTGTCCCTTAACCGGGAAAGCGAGGGTAGTGGGTCAACTGGAGGATAAATATTTTTGCGCTCAAGGCTTCGGTCTAAAATAATCTGTCCTTCTGTAATATAACCGGTTAAATCAGGTATCGGATGGGTCTTATCATCATCCGGCATGGTTAAAACCGGGATCATGGTGATTGAACCCTTCTTGTTTTTGAGCCTGCCGGCGCGTTCATAAATGGTTGCCAGGTCAGTATAAAGATAGCCAGGATAGCCGCGGCGCCCAGGCACTTCTTTGCGTGCGGCAGAAACTTCGCGCAAGGATTCACAATAATTTGTCATGTCAGTTAAGATGACCAACACGTGCATGCCCAGGTCAAAAGCCAGATATTCCGCGGCAGTTAGGGCAACGCGCGGAGTTGCAATCCTTTCGATAGCCGGGTCATTGGCCAGGTTGACGTATAAAACAGCATTTTCAATGGCTCCGGTTCTCCTGAAGTTGGCCATGAAAAATTCCGCTTCTTCAAAGGTGATGCCCATAGCGCCAAAAACAACGGCAAATTTCTCCTCATCGCGCATTACTTTTGCCTGTCTGGCAATTTGGGCGGCAATACGGGAGTGGGGCAGGCCTGAGCCGGAAAAAATCGGCAGCTTTTGGCCGCGCGATAAGGTGTTTAACCCATCAATTGAAGAGATGCCGGTTTGAATAAAGTCATTTGGATAATCACGAGAATAAGGGTTAATAGGCATGCCGTTAATATCAATTTTCTTGGTTGGGATAATTTGCGGGCCGTTATCAATTGGCTTGCCCAGCCCGGAAAATGATCGGCCAAGCATATCAGGGCTGACATTTATTTCCAGTCCGCGGCCTTTTAACCTTAATTTTGTTGATTTGATGTCAAGTCCGTCAGTGCCTTCAAAAACCTGGATCATGGCCTTATCTTCGTGCACCTCAAGTATTTTGCCAGTGCGTATTTCCCCGCTGGGCAGTTCAATGTCAACTACTTCGTCAAATTTTGCCCCGTCAATTTTTTCAGCAATTAACAGAGGCCCGGCAATGCCGGTGACTGTTTGGTATTCCTTGATCATTGAATCGCTCCTTTTAAAGTTGCTATGTGTTCCTTAATTGAGCTTTCAATCGCCTGAAGCTCTGCCTCAGCTTTTTCTTCTGGAATAAGGCGGGCTCTGGCAATTTGGTTAATCACTTCTAGGGATTTGATCTCGTCTAAATCAACGCCTGCTTCTAAGGCGGACAATGATTCTTTATAAAAGGTGATGATAACTTTAAGCAGGTGATACTGCTTTTTATAGCTTGTATATTGATCAACTGGATCAAAAGCGCTTTGATAAAGAAAATCTTCGCGAATTGATTTGCTGACCAGCAAGATTAATTGTTCCCTGGCAGACAGGGCGTCAAGGCCGACTAAGCGGACAATTTCTTCAAGCTCTGCTTCTTCAGATAAAAGGCGCATGGCTTCTGTCCTGACCTTGCCCCAATCTTCGGCCACGTTGTCTTTAAAATAGCCCTGCAGGTTATCAATATATAATGAGTAACTGAGCAGCCAGTTAATTGCCGGGAAGTGCCTTTTGTGGGCCAGGGCATAGTCCAAGCCCCAGAAGACTTTTACAATCCGCAATGTATTTTGAACAACAGGTTCTGATAAATCACCGCCGGGAGGGGAAACTGAGCCAATGATTGAGAAAGATCCTTTACGCTGGTCCGAACCCAGGCAAATTCCGTAGCCAGCCCGTTCATAAAAGTCAGCCAACCTGGCGCCCAGGTAAGCAGGGTAGCCTTCTTCTCCTGGCATTTCTTCTAATCTGCCTGACATTTCGCGCAAAGCTTCTGCCCAGCGCGAGGTTGAGTCAGCTGAGAGGGAAACGTTATAACCCATATCGCGGAAATATTCAGCAATAGCTGCACCGGTGTAAATTGAAGCTTCACGAGCAGCAATTGGCATATTAGATGTATTGGCAATTAAAACTGTTCTTTCCATCAATGGTTTGCCTGATTTTGGATCCTTTAATTCAGGGAATTCAATTAACACATCTGTCATTTCATTGCCGCGCTCGCCGCAGCCAATAAAAATAACAATATCAGTGTCTGCCCATTTAGCTAACTGATGCTGGACTACTGTTTTGCCGGAACCAAACGGTCCAGGAATACAGGCAGTGCCGCCTTTAGCAATGGTGAACAGGGTATCAATAATTCTTTGACCTGTTACTAACGGTTCTTTAACCGGCAGTTTGGTGGCAAAGGGCCGCGGTTTTCTAACTGGCCAGCGCTGCAGCATGCGAATTTCTTTGCCAGATACTTTGGCAATTGTTTGAGTAACATTAAAAGAACCTTTTTTAATGTCTTCAACAGCGCCTTCAATCCCCTCGGGGACCATGATGCGATGTTCCACCAGTGAGGTTTCTTGGACAGTGCCTAAAATATCTCCGGGTTTTACTTGATCGCCGGTTTTTACCTTTGGGGTGAACTCCCATTTTTTCTTGCGGTCAATGGCGTTAACCACAATGCCGCGTTCAATAAATGCGCCGGATATTTTTTCAATTAATTCCAGCGGACGCTGAATACCATCATAAATTGAGGTAAGTAAGCCCGGGCCAAGTTCAACAGAAAGGGGCATGCCGCTTGAAGTAACTTTGTCGCCAACCCCAATGCCGGCTGTTTCTTCATAAACCTGGATTGAAGCATCATCGCCCTTTAGTTCAATAATTTCTCCGATTAAGCCTTTTTCGCCAACGCTGACAACGTCAGCCATCCGCGCGTTCGGGATTCCTTTAGCCACGACAAGTGGACCGGCAACTTTAATTATTTTTCCTTCGCTCATTTTCTAATTACAACCTCCGCTCCTATAGAATTTTTTACCAGATGCTCAATTTGAAAAGAAGCCAAGCCAAGACTGCCTTTATTGTCAGGCAGCATGACGATGTTAATATCAGGTTTAGAATTCAAGCTGCTGATTTCGTCCTGTAAATCAGCGGCCAATCTTTCTGTAATAAAAATTAAGGCTGGTTCATTCTTAATAGTTGCTTTGTTTAACGCTCCGCGCGCTTCGAGCTCACTTTCAGCCGCCAATATCTCCAGGCCTAAAATAGCCAGGGGAGCAATCAAATATTTGGGCCCGATTATTTTTATTTTATACATAACTTAGTCTTAAGCGTTCCTTTATTTGTTCTGTTGAGATGTTGCTTTTTTGGCTGATCAGAATAAATCTTAAGGTTTTTATCTCATTCTCTTTAGCCAGGTAAAAACCAACTAAGGGCTCAATGCCGGAGCTGATATACTTGGCTGTTTTGAATTGGCTGACAGTAAAATTGTCCATCAGTTTTTCCAGTAAGTAAAATGAATTGTTTTTGCCGAGATATTCAAGTCCTGAGGCTAAGGCCGGCAGGTAAGGCGTGTAGCTTAGTTTTGTAATGATATCCTGGCCGCTTTTTTCAAAAAGACCAATCAAAATATCTTTATCGATCAGTCCTGGTTCTAATAAGAATTCTTTTAATTGATTAAGTTCTTTGGTTCGCAGGACAATTTTTATGTTGATTAGGTCAATAATATGGTTTGCCAGGTTTTGGACCAATGGGGAAGGACAGGTTTGATAAGTATGTTTTAAATATTTGTAATAAGATTTGTCCAGGATGTTGTCAACTAATTGCGCATCGGTATTTTTATCAAGGCCTGCCTTAATCTGTTCAACAGCTTTAACAATATTTTTATCTTCAAAATCCCTTATGCCTTCAAAGACAAAAAGATTCAGTTTGGCAGGATCAATTGTGCCGGCTCGTGAGTATTTGCCCGGGTTTTTATCGTTTAGAATGAAATCTCTCATGATGGTTTTTAAGTTCAAGAAATCATATTTTTTAAATAACGCAGTGATTAGCTCATTGGCCGGGGCCAGACGGTCAAATAATTGTTTGAGGGAGATTAACTCCAGCTCAAATAGCTCTTCAAAATCAAACGGGATCTTTAATCTTGGCAGTTTTTCCGAATATGTAGTTTCAGATAATACAGCAAAGGCCGATTGGAAATCAGGCGCAGCCGACATGCGTGCAGTTTGGGCAGGGGTTAGCATCCTGGCTTCCAGGGCCCTTATTCGCGCCACGCCGTAATTGTATTCATCCGGACTCATTTTTGCGCTCCAAATAATATTTCTGCGGCTCGAACTTCGCTGTCTTCCCTTAACTTGTTTAACTCAGCAGCCGAAAGTTTTTTTGCTTTTTGAATATCTTTGTAAATCTCAGACAAAACATCCTGTTTAGCTTTAAGCATGACCCTTTTTGCTTTCAGCCTGGCAGGAACAAGGATTGAACGTTTGATTTCTTCAGCTTTGAGCTGGGTTGTTTTGTTCATTTCAGCTTCAATGTCTTTATTTCTGGCTGCCTGCGCCTTTTCAAGCTGGTGGATTGAAGCGCCAGTTTCTTTCTTTATTTTGGCAGCTTCAACCTCAGCTTCAGCAATTATTCGTTTTTCAATTTCTTGGATTGACATGTGTTTGTTTTATAGAATAATTCCACTGACCATAAGTATGGTTGCCAATAAACCAATTACCGCATAGGTTTCGACCATGGCTGGAATAATGATGGCTTTGCCCATTTCTTCCGGCCGTTTGGCAATTAAATGAATGCCTGCAGCAGAAGCCTTGCCCTGGTAAATTCCTGAAACAAGGCCGGTCATACCAACTGGCAGGGCAGCAAAGAGTAGCTGTAGTCCTGCCATCGTGCTGATTGGCGCCGCGCCGGTTAAAAGGCCGATTTTCATCATTATATAAAAACCGCCTAAGAAGCCATAGAAGCCTTGGGTGCCTGGCAAGGCTACCATAACCAGGAGTCGTCCAAATTTTTCAGGGTCCTCAGTCAAAACCCCTCCGGCTGCTTCTCCGGCAATGGCTACGCCCCAGGCTGATCCAATACCCCCCAATAAAACGGATGCCGCAACCCCAGCTAATGCTAATGCAAAACCAAAATCCATGTTTTTACCTCCTCTTTTTATTTAAATAATTTTCGTCATTGAATAATTCTTTATTGGTCATTTCAAAATAGTATACTCAGCTTCTCTTCTATACGGTCGAAATTCCCGTCCACCCCCCTCATAGAATTTACTAAAGAATTCAACCATTTGCAACCTGGTTGAGTGGACAAATGCCCCCAGGGTGCCGATTATTAAATTAAAAATATGGCCAACAACCAATAGCACGAACATCAGTATTACACCTAATATTGGCACACCGCCTTTGACCATACCTGCCAAGATGTTGATAACTGATCCAATAATAGTTGTAGACATTCCTAAAGCAAGTAAACGTGAATAAGAGAGGGTATCGCCCATATAGCCGGAAACTTTATATAAACTAAGCAAACCGCTTAAGAATTTTTGAATGATATTTTTCTTGTGCCGCCCCTGGGTAAGAACTAATGCAGCTGCTCCGCCTATACTTAAGTAAGAAGCGATTTTGGCGGTTGTTAAAGACATGACGCTTGAAATAATTAAGAAAACCAGGGAGCTTAAGAAAAAGAACCACAAAGCATCATCAAGTACAGCTGAAACGTAATCTTTATTTCTCAGCTTGAGTGCGAATTGCAGGATTATGCCAAATAAGATTTGAGTGACTCCCAGGGCAAGGGAGAAAAGCAGCATTGTTAATGGACTTCTGATCGGATCAATGATTTGAATGGATGTCAAAAGGTTTTTTAAGGGAAACAAAGCCATAGGAATATCCTTAGGGCTTAGGCCAAGGTAAGAACCTGTTAATATCCCAACAACTGCCGCTACCCCGCCGCCAAAAAGTAATAGTTTAAATAAATTTTTGCCGCCCTCAGGCAGGCGATATTTCTTTAAAAAATAAATCGAGAACCCAGCTAAAATTAAGCCATAGCCAAAGTCTCCCAAGCAAATGCCAAAAAATAAAGCAAAGAAGAATGATAGGGCTATAGAAGGGTCCCATTCATTATATTTTGGCGTGCCGTAAATTTTGGTGATCAGCTCAAAAGGCGAGAAGGGGACAGGGTTTTCCAGGGCTATTGGGGGCTTTTCATCCTTGGCCGGCATGACAGGGAAGATATCAAATTCTTCAGTGGCCTGGGACAGGGTTGATTTAATTTTTTCAAAATCATGTTTTTTTATCCAGCCAGCGATGATAAAGGCGTAGTTTGTGTTTAACAGGTTTTGTTTTGTCTCGAGATTTGTTTTGCGCCCAAGGACTTGGTCATAAGAATATTTAAGCTTGCTTAAATAGGCGGATAGATTTTTTGCCTCATTAATTTGAATATTAATATCTTTTTGCGTATCAATAATCAGTGAGTTAATCTGTTTAATTTCCTGAGCAGGTGTGTTTGGGCTGGTGGGCAGGGTAAGAGGGGACCAGACGGTCTTGCCGATAAAATCATTAATAAGCTTGCTTTCTTCCTTAAGAAACGTAAGCACAAGATAAGTGTTTTCCTTTGTTTGTTTAATGATGTCAAGCTGGGTGGCTGAGCTGATTTTTCCCAGGTTTTGTTTAAATTCAGGCAAGGCTTTCGGTTTAATCCTGCCAAATGTCAGACAGGTATTTGATGAGCAGTTCTGGCTGTCCAGCGGGATGTTAAGGTTGGCCCAGGGCAGTAAGTGGTCGCGATT
>JAHIUL010000107.1 GCA_018817195.1 Candidatus Margulisiibacteriota bacterium | reverse complement strand
TAAGTTTAAAGCTGGTCAGGCCTTGCTTGAAATGATCAATTAAATTTCCCAGCCCCTATTTTCTATATATTATAATGTAGGAGATAGGGGCTTTCTCTATCCTGTGCCTTTGCCTCATCCTTTTCCCCAACTGTCGAAATCTCGACACTTTGACAACTGCCAACACGCCCCGATCGGATCGGGGCTACAACACGTCCCTCGGCAAGCTCGGGACTACAACCAACAACTTTTTATTATTAAAACAACAAATTTTGTAAGTTGTAGCGTAGCGTGTCGTTAGTCGTAGGTCGCCGTAGGCGACCGTGTCGTTAGCTGGCAATAACATTGCTACTCTACCCACATAATGGGACTAGAAAGTTATCAGTTGGGCAAAAAAGGCGAAGAAATAGCTGAAGAATATCTGAGAAACCTCGGTTATGAGATTTTGGAAAAGAACTATCATTCCTCACAAGGTGAAGTTGACCTCATTGCTAAAGATCAAGATTGTTTGGTTTTTGTTGAAGTTAAAAGTTATTCTTATAGGAGTTTTGGCTCCCCAGCCGGAGCAGTTGGTATAACTAAAAAGAAAAGCATTATCCACGCAGCAGAAGCCTATCTTTATAAAAATAATATAAAGGATGTTTATTCGCGTTTTGACCTAATTACTATTTATAAAAAATATAATGGCCAACAAATAATTGAGCATTTCAAGGACGCGTTTTATGTTAACTGAGTTGGGGGGCGTAAATAGATAATGTTAGTAAAGATATTAAGCGCAGCGGTTTTAGGGTTAGAGGCATATCAAATTGAAGTGGAGGTTGATGCTGCAAAACGGCCGCCGGGGCAGTCAATTGTTGGCCTGCCGGACACCGCGGTTAAAGAATCACGCGATCGGGTAAGGGCGGCAATTGAAAATTCTGGTTTTGCTTTTCCTCGAGGATATTTCACGATTAATTTAGCTCCTGCTAACATCAAGAAAGAGGGGCCACTATATGATTTACCAATTGCCATTGGTATCTTATCTGTTTCTGAGCAAATAAAAGAAATGAATTCTGACAATGTGATTATATTGGGTGAATTGTCTTTGGATGGTTCTGTTAGATCAATTAACGGGGTGCTGCCCATCTGCCTTGCTTTGGGAAAAAAGAAAAGAAAAGTTATAGTCCCAAAAGAAAATGCAGATGAGGCCGCCCTGGTTGAAAAGATTGACGTTATCCCAGTTAGTTCATTAAAAGAAGCAACAGACTATCTTGCCGGGAAAATTGAAATCAAGCCGCACAAGGTTGATCTGGAGGCCATCTTTGCGCAAGAACCTGAATACGGCATTGATTTTGCTGACGTAAAGGGCCAGGGGCATGTTAAGCGGGCGTTAGAAGTGGCAGCAGCTGGTGGACATAATGTGCTCCTGGTCGGTCCGCCGGGCTCTGGTAAGACCATGCTGGCCAGGAGGATTCCTACAATCATGCCGCCCCTGTTGCATGAAGAGGCGCTTGAAGTAACAAAATTATTTTCAGTTACGGGCTTGCTTAATGGTAAAGGCTCACTAGTAACAACTCGGCCATTTCGTTCACCCCACCACACAACTTCTGATATTGGCATTATTGGCGGAGGCCGGATTCCCAGGCCAGGGGAGGTTAGCTTGTCGCATTTAGGGGTTTTGTTTTTGGATGAATTTCCAGAGTTTGACCGCAAGGTTTTGGAAGTGCTTCGTCAGCCATTAGAGGATGGAAATGTAACAATTTCCCGGGCTCATTCATCATTAACATATCCAGCGCAGTTTATGTTAATGGCGGCCATGAACCCGTGTCCCTGTGGCAGACTGTATGATTTAAAACAAAGCTGTACATGTAGCCCGCTTCAGATACAGCGTTACTGGCGCAAGCTTTCCGAGCCTCTTTTAGACAGAATTGATATTCAACTGGAAGTGCCCAGGCTTAAATCTGACGAGCTTTCTAAAATGCCGGTCGGCGAATCCTCAAAAGAGATAAAAAAACGAGTAATTAAAGCGCGCAATATCCAGATGGAAAGATTTAAGGGGACGCCAATTTACTCCAACGCCCGGATGACGCCCAGACAGATTAAAAAGTCGTGCGTTTTGGATAAAGAGGCTGAAGATATTCTTAAATCAGCTATTGTGCATCTTAAGCTCAGCGCCAGGGCGTATGACAAGATTTTAAAAGTGGCCAGAACGATTGCTGATTTGGAATTATCTGAAAAAATCCGGGCGCGCCATATAGCTGAAGCAACGCAGTATAGATCGTTAGATAGGAACCCTTCGATAAGCTCAGGGTAAAAGGAGGTGATATTTAATGTATCGGGTAGTTTATCAATTGCCGTATAACTGCATCCGTGAGATTTATATGAAGTCGGATGAATTACAAGCTTGGCTTAGATGGAATTGGTTAAAGGAGAGGATTATAACTTATGAAAAAGTTGCTAACTGACAATCAAAAAGGGATTAGGATATTAGAAAAGATTTTACGCAGTGAAAAGGCGTCCAGGGAGAAGAAATTGTTGGCGATGATAGGGTTGGTGAATATGGCGAAGAAAGACTAATCTGATTTACTGATGTGTCAATTTGGCACAGGCACTTAGTGTCTTTGTGCCCTTTGACAAGCTCAGGGCAGGTCTTAGTGGCTATTCATCTTTTGTTACGAAGACGCAAAGACATAAAGAATTTATGGGAATCGGACAGTTAGATGATAAAAGCTTATGCATAAAAAATTACATTGGATTTATACAAGTTTGTGGCTGGAAAACTCGATAAAATATATAGATAAAGTGAAATTTAAGCAGCTCTCTGCCGAAGAATGATTAAAAGGCTTGACAGTTGAAAAAGTAGCTTTTATAATATT
>JAHIUL010000106.1 GCA_018817195.1 Candidatus Margulisiibacteriota bacterium | reverse complement strand
TTTAAACGTTCAAAAATAATGACATTGGCATCAACCGCCATGCCAATTGAAAGCAGTAATCCAGCTAAGCCAGGCAAAGTTAACGTTGCGCTAAGCAGTGCCAGGGCTGACAAGACTATACATATATATATACCAAGAGCCACATCCGCTAAAAAGCCGGGCAAGCGATAATAAAGCATCATAAAAGCCGCGATTAATGCAAACCCAAGGATGCCTGCTACTTTACTTTTATCAATTGAATCCTTTCCCAGGGTTGGGCCCACAATGCGAGTTTCAACTGGCTTAACAGGAATCGGTAAAGCGCCTGCTTTTAATTTAATAACCATATCCTGGACTTCCTGAATTGAGAAATTGCCGGAAATTTGGGCTTTACCAGAAGGAATTGGTTCACGAACATTGGGAGCAGAGATAATTTTCTTATCAAGCAGGATAGCAATTGGCCGGCCAACTGATTTGGATGTAACATCTGCAAATAATTTTGCCCCGTCACCATCAAATTCAATGTCAATTACAGGGTTGCCGTATTCATCCACGCCCGGCCAGGCGCCTTTGAGCATCCCGCCAGTCAAGGCTACCTTTTTCAAAATAATCGGCCGGTAATCAACTACCTGGCCGTCTTTTATTACTTCTAATTTATCAAGATAAGCATCTTTGCCATAGAACTCTAAAACCCTAGCCGGGGTTAATTTTGATTCATCTGCCGGCGCCCATTCTGCTTCCACAAATTCAAGCAGCGCAGTATCTCCTATGATGGCAATAGCGCGCTCAGGATCCTTAACCCCTGGGAGCTCTACAACAATCTGGTCTTTGCCTTTGCGCTGGATAATTGGCTCACTAACACCTAAGGAGTCAATGCGGTTGCGGATGACCATAACTGCGCCAGCCATTGCGTCACTGCTCAAGGGCACTTTTTCAGTTGGCTGAGCCTCAAGCACAAGACGCGTGCCGCCCTGCAGGTCAAGGCCCAGGGTAATTGGCAGTTTCATTATTATATAGACAGAGAAGGCTATAATAGCCAGGATGATCAGTATTCTAAATTGGTTGATATTTCTTTTCATAGTAAATAAGAGATTTCTATTATATCAAAAAAGAGCCGCTCATAACAAGAGCTATGTAAAGATATGGGCCTGGCGGGAGTCGAACCCACGACCTTTTGCTTCGGAGGCAAACACTCTATCCAGCTGAGCTACAGGCCCTTATTTAGATTTTATCACAATGACAGCTTTCTTGCCTGAAGCAATAGTTTTCTTACTCCCGGTCCAATCGTGAATTGCGTTAAAAGCAGTTTGATATTTATAGCGATAATTCTTGCCGCGCTTGGTGCCAGGATCATTGGTAATAAATTCACCCATTCGATCATCATAGCCCTTAAACAACATATAATGATAAGCCGGGCCAGGTGGCGTATAATATGGGTTGCCCAACAACTTGCCTGCCATGGGAGCTATTACAACATTTCCCTTGGCCAACTCATTCTTAATATCGTCAACTGTCACATCGTAGCGAACTTCAACATTATCAAACTTGTAATAATCCTTTATTAACTGCACGCACTTCTCTGCTGTTAAATCATAATGTCCACCATATTTATGTTTTTGAAATTTAACTTGGTCTAAAATGTCCTGATTCCCAGATTTTCTGGTCACCTGATCCCCGTTTAAATAAGCAAATCCCATAATAATAACCGCCTCCTCACACCCGTCCTGCCACGGCTGGCTCCAGTTGGCATATGGGGCTTGGCAGAGAAATGGGACTGGAAGATAGGTCTTTAAGGGAAGCGCATTACTTATTCCCATTAAAAAGATGATTGTTATGGCCAAAAATAGACCTTTCATTTATATAAATTGTACCATTTTACAATGCAAGTTTTACACCTCAAACCCCGAAGAGATAAGTGGAGGGCATCAAATGACAATGATCACAAACGTTGTTCCTTTTCGCTTTTATCAGGTAAGACCAAATGATGAAGGCATGACCATAAATGATATTGGTATAAGGTTTGATGTTGCTCCAGAAAAGGTTAAACGCGATAATGCCGACCCCCACGCCCCCCTTACTCCCGGCGAAATGCTTTTTATTCAATATAGCTAGTCTTTATATCTAAAATAACTGAAATCCCACCCAGGTCCCCACGATAATATATCGAGGGAAATAACATGGGATTTAGTGTTACAGCCGCAGCATATAAAGGTTTCAATCAACTTTCTATTCAAGAACGAATAGGTCTGGCCACGCAAGGAATCCGTCAAGCCAAGTCACCCGAAGAGGCAATTCGCGTGGCCCTTCAATTAGGAGCAATCCGCGGCTTATGCGCCCGCGGTGCCCAGATGTACTGGATAACCAGAACCCCTAAATTTACTTCTGTAAAAACGCTCAAAGTATACAAATGGCTGAGGCCAGAAACATTAGCTCAACTTAAAGACAGAGGTTTAGTTCTCAAAGTAATTATGACAAAGAATCATAGAGTCCTAACCGCACTTAATCCAGATGCTGAAGAAATAACAACATTCGCTGCCAAAAAACCCTTATCAGAAACCCATGAAATGGATCAAGTCATCATGTCCATGCAACCGCTTATTGTTATGAACCCCGAAAGAAGGGCTCATTTAAAAGACCATAAGCCTTTCATCCTGTTCCCTGTCCGTGTCAGCCCTGATACGTGCGCTGTTTTTAAGTTAAAGTTTGAAAGAGATCTTACCAAAGAAAAAGCCGAAGGAATGTTGCCGCATCTCCACCGTTTATTTTCTATTCTTTCAAATCATCTGGGGCAGATAGAAACCCTCTTTGGACACAGAACCGAAAGTTACACTTTAAGAATTGAAAAACAAAGTCTCGCCACAGATAATCTACTAGGCATTTCAATTCTGGCCGGCCCGCCCCGCACAACACGCATCCGTGATCTTTCACCATTAATTGATAGGATCGCTCGTGCACAAGCGCTTGGGGTAGATTTAGTCCACCTCGATGTTATGGATGGTGAATTTAACGCTGGCGGCTCACAGTATGTTGGTCCAGTTACCTCGAAAACAGACCCAAAAGAACATTTCATGGTTTTGGCTGATTTCTTAGCAAAAGTTCAGCCACGTATTCAATTACCTATTGACACCCACCTAATGGTTCAAGATCCTATCACCTACATTGTTGAACTTATAAAAATAGGTGTAGACCTCATATCTATATCAGCTGAGATGAATGCTCAATCAGCTGAACCGCGTAAAGATTTAAGAGACCTGCTTTTATTTTTAAATAGATATGATGTGCATGTTGGTTTAGTCCTCAATCCAGGGACACCCTTGACCAAGGTTCAACCTTATTTAGGAATTGTTGATGTGGTTACCCTTATGACAGTTATAACCGGGGCATCAGGTCAAAAATTCATGCCCCAAGTTGTTCCAAAAATTGCTGCCTTGCGGGATTTTCGAGATGCTGCTGGCCTAGAGTTAGGGATCCAAGTTGATGGTGGGATTAATCAACAAACTGTCAGATATGCCCGCGAAACTGGAGCAAACATAGCAGTAGCTGCTTCAGCATTATACCGGCAACATAATCTTGC
>JAHIUL010000105.1 GCA_018817195.1 Candidatus Margulisiibacteriota bacterium | reverse complement strand
TACAAAGTCTATATAATATCTGCCGATGTTTTCGCGGTCTAGATCAATGTCAATCCTCACTTGCTCTAAAAATGGGATATTTTCTTGTTGCATCTGTAATTTTATTGCTTTCTGATAATATTTTTCTTGCAAACCAGTGCCAAGCTTATTAAACACCTTGAATAATATGCCAACAATCTTATAACTTAACTCTGGATATAATATTTTTGTCATTTTTCTCCTCCTTTCGGGAAGATGCGGGAGTTTGGATGTTTGAGTCTTCCCTTCGTATATTTGGGAAAGAGGTTTTTAGGGAGAAATTAGGGATAATGAATCCCAAAATAGTCCCGAAGCCCTTAATCCCGAAAATCCAAAGGAAGTTTTCCCAAACTCCCTAAAACACAAATCTTCCCGTAATTTAATTATCTAAATAAACCACTCTAGCGATCTCCTCCTTAGTCGTAATGCCTTGTTGAACTTTTAACATCCCGTTGTCAGCTAATGTTTTCATGCCTTGATGCGGTTTTGCTCCCAGCATGACTTCGTAAATTCCGATCCTGCCTTTGTAGCCGTCGGGACTTGATTTTCTAGCCAGGCGCTGGGCAATCACGCCAATGACCGAAGCCTCGACTAAATAGCTATCAATTCCCATATCTGTTAAACGCGTAACAGCTGAAGCAGCACAATTGGTGTGCAGCGTAGAAAAGACCAGGTGGCCGGTTAAAGCTGATTGAACAGCAATCTTAGCAGTTTCTAAGTCCCTTATTTCTCCGACCATAATAATATCCGGATCCTGCCGCAGGATAGAGCGGAGACTCCGCGAGAAAGTTAGACCTGATTTATAATTAACTTGAATCTGATTTATGCCTGGCAGCTGGTACTCGACCGGGTCCTCCGTTGTCATAATATTAACTTCTTTTGAATTCAACTCTGAAAGGGTGGTGTAGAGGGTTGTTGTTTTGCCAGAACCGGTTGGGCCAGTAACAAGAATCAAGCCGCTTCTCTTGCTAATCATTTTTCGATAGATTTCTAAATCAGCCTTTTCCATGCCCAAATCTTCCAGCTTTAAATTTAGTTGCCCGCGATTTAATAAACGCAGCACTACTTTTTGCCCGTGCATGGTTGGCAAGGTCGAAACTCTGAGATCGATTGCTTTTTTGCCCAATTTAACTTCTGTCCGGCCGTCCTGAGGCAGGCGATTTTCTGCTATATCTAAATTGACTAGGATTTTTACTCTTGAGATTAATGACATTTGTTTTGATTTGTGAACTGGCTCGTCATCTTTTAATAAACCATCTACACGAAAACGGACGCGCAAGTACTCTTCCCGAGGCTCAAGGTGAATATCTGATGCTCCCAGGTCAATGGCCTTGGTGATTATATTGTTTAGGAGGTCGGGTATAGTGCTTTGTTGATGCTTCATAAAAAAGTAATAGCAACTTTATTACCAGCTCAAAAGCCGCTTTTTACGAAAGGATAAGAGCAAAAAGTGTCGAGATTTCGACAGTTGGCAGATTAAAGCGCTGATTTAGCAGCAGCAAACATTGTATCAACAGGAGCTTCTTTGCCAGTCCAAATAGTAAAGGCCAGCGCACCCTGGCGCACCAGCATGCCCAGTCCAGAGCAGGTTTTGCACCCAGCGGCTTTGGCCTGTTTAATTAAAGCTGTTTCTGCTGGGTTATAAACGATGTCGTAAACTAAAAGATGCGGGGTTAGTTTTATTTTTTTATCCAATGGGCTTTGCTCAACTTTCGGATGCATGCCAACTGGTGTGGTGTTAACTAAAATGTCGGCTTTATCAATTGCTTTTTGCAGCGTTTGACTGGCAGGTTTAGCTGGAACGCATTCTGTCTCAAAATATGCACCAACATAATTTGCCAGTTCCTCAGCTTTGGCTGCTATAGTGTCAGTGATTGTGATTTCCTTAGCTTCTGCTTCTGCCAACATAACGGAAATCGCCCTGCAAGCGCCGCCAGCGCCAAGCAGAACAACTTTTTTGCCTTTAGGATTTATTTTTGCGTCTGCTTTTAAGGAATCAATAAAACCGGCCCCGTCAGTGTTATAGCCAACTAGTTTTCCTTCCTGGTTAACTACTGTGTTAACTGCGCCAATGATGCGGGCTACTTTGGTGACTTCATCAAGCAGAGTAACAATTATTTCTTTGTGAGGAATGGTGACATTAAAGCCGGCAATATGCAGGGCGCGCATGCCGCCTAGAGCCTCTTTTAAATCTTTTGGCTCAACCTCAAACAACTCATATTCCCAATCAAGTCTCAGCTTTTTAAAAGCCGCGTTATGCATGGCAGGTGACACTGAATGTTTGACGGGAAACCCAATTAAACCAACTGTTTTAGCCATAATATCCGAAGTATAGCACAGTTGAAAAACACGGGGAAGTGAGATATAATGAACTCACCAGGAGGAAGAAATTTATGCCGAGAATTCACATTATTGACGTTACCAACAGGGATGGAGTGCAAACAAGCAGAATCGGCTTGTCTAAATTAGAAAAAACACTCGTAAACATGTATTTGAATGACTTGGGTGTTTTTCAGTCTGAATTTGGCTTCCCTTTTACCCACCATGAAACCAACTATATTAACGCTAATTTATCATTAGCTAAAAAAGGCGCCCTTGCCCCGATTCGTTTAGAAGGCTGGTGCCGTGCGATTAAAAAAGACGTTGATCTGGCGTTTAAACTTTGCCCGGGAATAAAGCACTTAAACCTTTCAATCTCTACTTCGCCGCTTATGCTTGAGCTTAAATTCCGCGGCAAAATGTCAATTGACGGAGTGATTGAGTCAATGGTTGAAGCAGTTGAAGTAGCTTACAAATCAGGAGCCGAAACAATTGGCGTTAATGCTGAAGACGCTTCCCGCACCGGGTTGGAAGATTTAATCAAGTTTGCACTTGCAGCCAAAAAAGCCGGCGCCAAGCGAGTGCGCTACTGCGATACTTTGGGAGCGGATGGCCCATTGGTGATTTATGAGCGCATGAAAGAGCTGGCCTCAAAAACTAAAATTGATTGGGAAATGCACTGCCACAATGATTTGGGCATGGGCGCGGCTGTTTCTGTTGCAGGCGCTAAAGGGATTGTTGATGGAGGCCAGGATGCTTATATTAACACAACAATCAATGGCGTTGGAGAGCGCGCCGGTAACGCTGATCTATTGTCGGTTCTATTGGCTCTAAAATATGCAACTGGTTTTAAAGATACAAAGCTTTTTCCGCAAGAGATCAAGCTGGATAAAATGTGGTCTTTTGCCAAATATGCTTCTTATGCTTTTGGCATTCCTATCCCGGTTAATCAAGTTGGAGTTGGCGCTAATGCTTTTGCCCATGAGTCAGGCATTCATGCTGACGGCGCGCTGAAAAATCGGCGCAATTATGAGCTTTATGATTATGAAGAACTTGGCCGGGGAGAGCCAGAGTTGGTTGAGTCTGGCCGTATGATTACAGTTGGAGAATACTCTGGCGTTAAAGGGTTTGCTAATGTTTACGGCAATCTCGAGGTTGAATTTAAGGACGATAAAGAAGCAACTCGAGTTTTAGAATTAGTGCGTTATGCTAATGTAAACACCCAGAAGCCGTTAACTAGAGAAGAATTATTGTTTGTGGCCAAGTATCCTGATGAAGCCAAGCAAATATTGACTGTTACTCCTGAGTAGAGGAGGCAAAGTGTCAAAACCAAGAGTTGGAATAATAACTGGCAGCAAATCAGATTTACCGATTGTTGAAAAAGTAGAAAAACAACTGCAGGAATTTGGCATTGATTTTGACACAACAGTTGCCTCAGCCCACCGCACCCCTAAAAAAGTTGAAGAATACGCTAAATTAGCCAGCGAGAAATATGATGTAATTATTGCTGCTGCTGGTATGGCCGCGGCTCTGCCTGGTGTTGTGGCCGCCCAGACTACTTTGCCGGTAATTGGCATTCCAGTTCACTCTCAATCACTTTCCGGCCATGATGCTCTCTTTGCCATTGTGCAGATGCCATCTGGAGTTCCAGTTGCAACTGTTGCTATTGACGGCGCTAAGAACGCGGCTGTTTTAGCAGTTCAGATCCTTGCCTTAAAATACCCGGACTTAAAAACAAAGCTTACCGAATTTAAAGCCCGTTTAGCTAAGGGTTAATAATGCTTGATGTTTTAATCGGGATAATTATCCTTATTTTTGCCGCTTTAGGCTCACGGGAAGGTATTGCCAAATCTTTGCTCAGCGTTTTACTGGTCTTTGCCGCTTTGTTTTTGGCCAGCGGCGCGGTCAACTACCTGGCGCAAAACTATCCTCAGTTTAAGGATCCAACATATATTGGCGCAACTATAATCTTTCTTTTGGTTTGGTTGGTTTCTTATTTGTTGATCGATTTTTTACTTGGCTTTTTGGTCCGCAGAATTATAAGGATAGTTATTCTGGGCCCGGCTGATATTATTGGCGGTATTTTAATTGGGGCTTTTAAAGGTTTTTTAATCAGCGGTATTATTTTACAATTAATTCTTTATCTGCCAATTTCAGATGCAACCAAGAAACAAATTTCAGAATCTACTCTGTCCCGCTTTTCGATTACCGCTTATCATTGGCTATATCCATTTGCTAAGAAAGCGGTGCCAGTTGTCAGCAGCTGGCTAAATAAATCTCCTTTAAATGAAATTAAGGATGACAAGAAGCTTGAAAAAAAACCAGCTGAAGTAAAAGAGGTTTCGCCTGATGAATTTATGGGCAAAGTTGAGCAAGTCAAAGAAGTGGCTAAGGACCAGGAAAAACAGATTAAAAAGTTGCTTAAGAGCAAAAAACTCTTAAAAGATATTCCTGCAAAAGTAGAGGCACTGGGTGAATGAAGTATATTGTTTTGATTGGTGACGGGATGTCAGACCTGCCTCTGCCGCAGTTAAAAGGCAAAACTCCTCTAGAAGTCGCTAAAACCCCTAATATGGATTTTATTGCACAAAATGGAGCAGCTGGTTGGGTAAATAATGTTCCTTACGGCATGCCGCCGGCTTCTGATGTAGCCACAATGAGCATCATGGGTTATGACCCAAAAAAATACTACACAGGCCGCGGTCCGCTTGAGGCGGCTAGTTTGGGGGTAAAACTTAAAAAAGACGAGATTGCTTTCCGCTGCAACCTTGTAACAGTCAAGGACGGCAGGATGAAAGACTTCACAGCTGGCCATATTGGCACTCCTGAGGCGCGTAAGATAATAAAGGCACTGGATAAGAAGATTGGCTGCCGTGAATTTAGATTTTATCCGGGATTGAGCTATAGGCATTTGCTGGTGGTCAAGGACTCGGTAGTTAGTAGTGCAGTTAGGACAACTCCCCCACATGATATTACAGGTAAAAAAATTAAACCTTACCTGCCCAAGGGTAGAGGGGCTGATGAATTGTTGCAGCTGATGAATGAAAGTGAAGTTATTCTTCACGGCATGAAAACCAAGGCAACGATGATCTGGCCGTGGAGCCCGGGCAAGACCCCGGCCATGCCTTTGTTTAAGAAAAAGTATAAAAAAAAAGCAGCTATTATTACAGCGGTTGATTTGTTAAAAGGGACTGGCAAGATTTTAGGTTTTGAAGTTATCAATGTTCCAGGGGCCACCGGTTATTTAGACACAAACTATATTGGCAAAGCAAAGTATGCTTTAAGAGCTTTAAAGAAAAACGATGTGGTTTTTGTCCATGTGGAAGCACCGGATGAGGCAGGGCATGAGGGGAATGTGAGGAAGAAAATTAAAGCGATAGAGGATTTTGATAAACATGTTGTAGGAACTGTTCTAAAGGCTATCCGGATACCCGGTTATCCGGCTACCCGGATCCTCGTACTGCCGGATCATCCAACGCCGATTAAATATATGACGCATACTTCGGATGCGGTACCGTTCGTGATGTATCCGTCGCCTGTCGCCCTTCGACCCTTCGATGGAACTCAGGGCAGGCAGAGCTCAGGGCAGGCCCGTCACCTGTCACCTGTCGGGGCATATAATGAGAAGGAAATTAGGAAGTCGAAGTTAAGAATTAAGCAAGGGCATGATTTACTGAAAATGTTTCTGTTGAATAAAAAATATTTTTGGCCTAAGATATGAATACTATGAAAACCATTGCTATTGTTGGGCTTGGGCTGATTGGGGGATCAATTGGCCTAGGGTTAAAACAATCTCCTGAAGCTTCGTCTCTAAGAATTATCGGCATCCCCCGCAGGGAAGAAACGATTAAGGAAGCAATCAGCCGCGGAGCAATTGATGAAGGCACAGTTGATTTTAAAAAAGGCATACCTGAGGCTGACATTGTTTTCATCTGCACGCCGATTAACTTGATTGTTCCCGCGCTTGAGCAGATTGCGCCTTTATTAAAAAAAGGTGCGATTGTTACAGATGTTGGCAGCACTAAAGAAAAGGTTGTGGTTGAGGCAGAAAAGCTAATGACCAAAGGCACATATTTTGTTGGCGGCCATCCCATGGCTGGCAAAGAGAAGGTCAAATTAGAGCAGGCTGATGCTTCACTTTTTAATGAAAAAATCTGGGTTTTGGCCAAGAATTCCAAAACAAGCAAAAAGGCTTTGGAAGAAGTAGGCAGGTTGATTGATTTATTAGGCGCGCAATTAATTGTAATGGAGACTAAAACGCATGATCTGGCGGTTGCGGCTATAAGCCATACACCATTGGCCGCGGCAGCGGCTTTGGTCAATTCTGTGGCTAACGCGCCAAAAGCTAAGGAAGAGATGAAAAGTTGCGCTGCTTCAGGTTTTCGCGACACAACGCGCATTGCCTCTGGCGATCC
>JAHIUL010000104.1 GCA_018817195.1 Candidatus Margulisiibacteriota bacterium | reverse complement strand
TTCTTCAAGCAGAAGAACCAGAAGAACTCGAAGCGGATGAAATAAATGAAGAAGCTGCTTCGCAACCAATGGAACTACCAAAGTTTGATAGTCTTCTTTAACTGAGTTTGGGCCAGAAAAGAAGATAACTGTTTTTCCCTAGTTCAGACACTAGATTTACTCCAAAGTCTGGAATGAATCCTTTCCACAAGCATTTTGAAGAAAGCGCTAAATCTTGGTAGTAATTGCGCCTTGCTGAAAGTTCTGGAATCACCAAGTCAATCTCCACAAATCTTCCGGCAAGAGAATGCTTAAGCTCCTTCCCAAAACTTGCTAGAGCCTTTTTTGGGTGTGGATAGAGATCGTTGTGCAGACAGCCATTTAAACTAAATACTTTTCTCCCCTTCCCAGCCAGAAATTCAATCGTTTTTTTAGTATTTCGGGCAACTTCCTTCCTTGCCATGTTCAAACGTTGAGGAAATGAATCAAAATTAGGATATAGAAAAGTTTGATGAATATTGCTGTAATCAACTCCACCGGAATGTATTTTTATACCCTCTTGCCCTTTTTGCCGTCTCTCTTTATTTAATTGTCCGATTTTATCCAGCAGAAAGGTAAAACTCGACTTATCATAGACATCGAGAAAACGCTTCATTTCAGCGCCAATAGTTCCAGTGCAATTAAATCCCTCAATCTCTTGTTCAATAATATCAGCGGGGGTCCCTTTTGGAAAAATCTCTAGGACTAAATCTGTATATCCTTTACTCACAAGATGGGGCACAATTTCATCTGCAAAAATCCCAACCGCAGATCTGTGAGAAGCAACTTTGCGGTGGGTGTAGCCAAAAGCCAGACTAGAACCTTCTGGCACCGATTTCAAGATATGATCCAAAACCGTAGAAACATCATGAAAATTGATTTCTTCCCTTGTCTGACAACTGTCTTCATCTGCACCAAACACTTGAAATCTACTATGAAAAAGTGATTGATAAACCATTAAAATTGACATTAATTCTTTTCCCTTTTCATTTATCTTTACGCAAGAGGATTTTATTAATCTCTTTCCTCAAATCCTGTGCTTCTTGATCTTAGAGTTCCTTCTTTCTTATAGTTAAAGAGCTGCTTCCTGTCCCAGTTTATTTTCGGCATATAAATGAGAAAATTTCATATTAACTAAAAAAATATAATATTATTTCCTCGTTTGGATTTTGGCATTGGGATTTGTTTTGAGGTTTTTTTGTTTGAAGTTGGGATTCAAAAAAAATGGGCTTACGGTTTGAGGAGTAAAACCATAATCCCAGGGTCAAGCAATTATTAACTTATGCGCTCAGCATATCTTGTATCTCTTGCCTAAAGCTGGCAATGCTGTCAATTGCTTCCTGGCTATAGCCAGCAGCTTTATAATATTCTTCTAGCTTGGCTAATGCCTTAACTGTTTTAGCAAGCAGCTTCATATATTTGACCTGATTTTCTGAAGCAGTTATGCCGCCTTGTAATTCACCCACAACAACAGGCTCAAGTTTACCAATGTTAGCCCTAATTTTCCCCAGCTTTGTCCTTAATGAGCTGACATTTTTCGCATGTTTCAGGCAGGCTTTTACTTTTTTACGCAAGCCCTTTGGCAGGGTTCCTAACCACTTCTTACCATCCAGTTTACCTTGACTGATTAACTGACTAATAACGTGAAGCCCTGAATAAAAATCACCCACATTAGGCACAGTCTGGCCGGCAACTTCAACGCTGGCTGGCGCGCCGTCAAGATTATAAAGCATCATTTCAGCGTATTTGAGACTGGCTTCAACATTGATCTTTTCCACCATTTCCGCAACTTCTCTACTAGGTGCAACTAAATTACCGTTTTCATCAACCAGGCCAGCCTGCATATCCATCTCGTGCTGCCAGCCGCCAAGCGAATAGTCTCCCCGACTTATTTCTCCCTGCAGTTCAATATATTTTTGGGCCTGGGCAATTAATGGTTTTTGCTGGGCAAGTTTTTGCTCAGCGCTTGCCTTCTGCTCTGCCACAATATCAGCTAAACTTACTTTTTTAAAACTACCATCTGCTTGCTGAACTTGAAAAGCCACATATTGAGGCGTACCTGGGTTAGCTTTTAGTAAGGCTTTAAAAAATCGTTTAGCAGATTTTGGTGTCAGTATAAAAGTACCATTGGCTTGCGGCTGTACAGAATCAAAAGATGCTCTCCAGAAGTGCTTAAGAAAGCCTAAGGCCCAGCGTACCTTGCCATTGCCATTAACCGCGGCATTGATTGCCTTAGTATCAAACTCAACCTCAACCTTGCCGCCCTTGACCACAACCTTAGAATGCTTTAAAAACAAGGCGCCATAGTAATCAATAATTGCTGTCCAATATTTCAGCCCTTCTCTTTTTGTTACATAATCAAGACAGGTTTGGTTTGAACCGTCAATCTTACAGCCGTCGCTAAAACCCCCGCCGTATGTATCAATTACTGACATAAGATTTTGCCCATAAAACGCCTGGGTTGTATCTCTGACCGCTTTCTGATAAAGCCAGTTATACCAGGTGCTGTTATTGTTATGGTCATTGATAAATTGCTGCACCATCTTAGCGCCAAGTTTTTCGTATTCGTTATCTCCCATTACCAGATTTGTTATGCCGTCAAAAACAACCCCGGTAGCCATAAAAACATAACCCACACCACCGGTTTCAAGGCCCAAAAGAGCCTTGGTGCCAAGGTTTGCCAGGGCCCCGGTTATTTCCCCCACCACATAGCTATTTATTGACTTATTGATATTGCCCAGGATGTTATCAACAATGAATTTCCTGGTTTCAAATGAAATATTTTGCTGGGCCCATTCTGTTCCCAACAAATAACCTGTGCCCATCGTAGTTAATGAGGCAACCAGGGCTCCGGCAAAAGCGCCGCCAGCCCGCTTTGGCCAGGTTGCTTGTATACCTTTTCCAACAAGTAGCCTGTTAAACACTTTCTCGCCAAGCACAAAGCCGGACAGCCCAGCCCCAGCAGCAATTCCTGTAACAAACTTTTGATCAACAGTAGCAAACGGACTATTTGCCTCCTGAAGCATCGGGAGCAAGACTGCAAATGACAGCGTGCCGAATGTACCTATGCCCAGGGCCCGGGCCAGCTCCATCTTGGCGCCCATAATTGCCCAGCTTTTACCGCCATGCAATGTCGCTGCCCCTACATTGGCAGCGTCAAATTCTTTGCCGCCAATTGCGCCGGCAGTTTCAAAAATTAAGGCAACCAAACCCTCAGCTACTGCCCCCATTGCCCCCATGCCCCCAATATTTAAAACCACACCTTTTGTACTTCCTGGTTTGGCATCAAGAAATTTGATGATCCTAGCCTTGATCTTACCCTCTTTTATCTGCTGCATCAGGTGTTCCTTGGCTTCTGTTTCACTAGTAAAAACCTGTTCAGCTTCCCCTGTTTTTATGGTTATCTCACCAGTTTTAGGATTAATAGTGACTTCGCCGCCTTCAATAATTAGGTCATGCGTTGCCACGCCAACTGTCGCTCGAAGGCTTTCGGCCTTGCCCACATCTATGCCGTATTTTTCAGCAACCGCCTCCGCGCTATTCTTTAGAATCCATTCAATTTCAGCCTTGGTATTAGCGCCTTTAAGTTCAATCCCGGTTTTCTGCTGGACAAAAGCCTTAACTTTCCCCAAAAATTCAGCCCTGGCAGAATCAATAGCTCCTTCGCTAATCTGTGCCTCCAACTCAGCAGATGCTTGCTTAGCACCACTAATCAAAACATCCAGCTCATCATAAACCCGGCGCATAAATTTGCCGCCTTCAGTCCTACCGTCAATTGCAATTTTAAAATTACCATTTTTACCGCCGTTTTTAGCCCGGTTGGCAATACCATCAGCATCCTTATCAACCTTCTTGTAGTCAATATCCATGGTCGTTGGATCAACCAGGCGGTGGATACCAAATGAAATCCCCATGCCTTTGACAAATTTGCCGTATTTTTCCGCCCAGCGATACAGCTTATATAAATCAACTGTATAGCTCCCATTGGGGTTGGGTTTTATACCATGTTTTTTTATGTATTTTTTCAAACATTCCTGGGCTTTTTCAGATAAACCTTCCATCTTAATAGGACGGTTTAACTCAGCAGCCCTCATCTCCTGGCCAAGTTCCTGAAGATCTGAGGCAATATCTTTTGGGTCTAAATTTTCTCCTGTAAAGATTAAGCCAAGTTCATCTCCACCCAATCTGGCAAGCTTAACATCCATGCCCTTTTGCTTGAAAAACAGTCTTACTTTCTCAGCAAAATCACGGAAAATGGCATCCCCGAGCTCAGTCCCCAGGGTTGAGAAATCATTGTTAAATACATTCCAGCTGCCATAATAATTGAGGTCTGCACGGACCAAAGTATATTTTTGGCCGCTGCTATGAAGGTCTGCCAGTGCTTCATAATAGGATTTGCGATTAAAAAGACCAGTTTTTGGGTCACGGTAGACGGCTGTATTCCACTTGTAGGCCAGGCCCCCAACCATGCGATTCTTGAGATTAAAAATCTCTGATAATTTTTCAGCAATAAAGGCAAAGCTATTGGCTGCTTTACCTTTTAGCCTGACCTCAGCCACCACATTGCCTGATTCATCAACCAAAGGCACAACAATATGCTGCTTGCCCGAAACAGT